>CAVCDC010000082.1:0-13337 GCA_963600865.1 Firmicutes bacterium CAG:103 | reverse complement strand
CGTCTTCGAATGGTTGCAGGAAAAGGTAAGAAAGCCTTACAATGAAGAGGCCGACCTTCAGTTGCAGCAGGAACTCATCAGAAATGTTGAGGAGAAGAGCAAGGCAAGAAAGGAGTGATGGAAGTGAAGAATTCTCTTGTAAGCAAGAAATCCTCTTGTAAGCTAAGATAGAAAGTATTCTCTCATAATCGAAAGTTCCGTTCTGTGTCACGGAACGCACCTTCCAAGACACGGAACGGCAGTTCCAAGACACGGAATACACATTCCAAGACACGGAACGGAACTTTCAAATAGGAGAAAGAACAAAATATACTAAGAGAAAATGCAAATATGATTAAGAAGAATATATTTTTATCCGCCCTCCTGCTCGCATCCCTAAGCAGTTGTGGCATCTATACCAAATATCAGCCGGAGACGAAAGTCCCCGACAAGCTCTACGGCGACTCGGTGCTGGAGAAATCCATCGCGGAGTACCAAGAGGCAGGCGACAGCACCTCCTTAGGATTTATGGACTGGCACGACCTCTTCCAGGATCCTCTGCTTCAGCAATACATCGAGCGAGGACTCAGCCAGAACACCGACTACCAGCAGGCAGCTTGGAGGGTAGAGGAGGCGAGTGCTACACTCACCGCAGCCAAATTGGCTTATCTCCCTTCTTTCGCCATCTCGCCTCAGGCTGGCGTAAGTAGTTTCAATAATGCCAAGGCTGCGCAGACCTATTCCGTACCTCTCAACATGAGTTGGGAGATAGACATCTTCGGACGTATGCGCAACGCCAAGCAACAGGCGAAGGCACTCTATGCCAAGAGCAAGGACTACAGACAGGCTGTTCGTACCCAACTCATTGCCAACATTGCCAATACCTATTATACGCTCGGTACGCTGCGTCAACAACTCTCCATCTCTCAAGAGACAGAGAAGGCGTGGGAGGAGACTCTCTCTACGGCGCGAGCCTTGATGAAGGTGGGACGATATGATGAGGCTGGCATCAACCAGATGGAGGCAGCCTTGCAACAGGTACATACCTCTGTGCTCGATATGCAACAACAGATATCTCAGACTGAGAATGCCTTTGCGATGCTCCTCGCTGAGACACCTCACCATTATGAAACATCTTCCAATCTCAATCCGACGTTTCCCGACAAACTGATGGTGGGAGTACCTGTTCAAATACTCTCTTCACGTCCTGATGTGCGTGTGGCACAGCGAACAGTGGAGTCCGCCTTCTATGGGGTTAACCAAGCGCGGTCGGCATTTTATCCGACACTTACCTTGAGCGGCAGTGTGGGATGGACCAACAATTCGAGTATCTCTGTCGTCAATCCTGGTAGACTCTTGGCTTCGGCTCTTGCTTCGCTGGTAGCTCCTGTGTTTACCCGTGGACAGAACGAGGCGCAACTCAAGATAGCCAAGGCACAACAGGAGGAGGCGAAGCTTGCCTTCACCCAGACCCTGCTCAACGCAGGCAAGGAGGTGAACGATGCGCTTACTGCCTGTCAGACGGCGAACGATAAGAAGGGTTCTATTGCGTCGCAAGTGGAGGCTCTCGAAAAGGCCTTGCACAACACAACGCTTCTGATGGACCATGGCAATAATACATACCTTGAAATATTGACAGCGCGCCAGTCGTTGCTGAGTGCACAACTGACGCAGTCGGCTAACAATCTCTCTCTGATTCAGAATGTTATCAACCTGTACCAAGCTCTTGGTGGAGGCGAAGAAAAATATTCTTTCTGATCATTCACCTTTTCAAGAGTCGGTTACATATTTTACTTTTTCATACCTATCGTGTAATCGAGTAGCTGGGCAGTCTGTGAAGTGATTTCACGGGCTGCCTTTTTCGCATTTCTGTGTGATCTCACGTAAGTAGTCTCTTAGCTGGCTCTGAATTCCTTGGGTGTCATGCCTGTGTTCTTCTTGAAGTAACGCGAGAAGAACGACTGGTCGGGAAAATTCATGTCATAGGCAATGCTCTGCAGTGAGTTAGTGGTGGTACGCAGTCTTATCTTAATCTCCTGTATGCAGCGGTTGTCAATGAATTCCTTGGCGGTCTTTCCCGTCTGGTTGCGCACGATGGCAGAGAGGTAGCGGTTGCTGATGCATAGTTTGTCGGCATAGAAGGCAAGCTCTCGTTCGTGGCTGGCATATTCGTGGATAAGCGTCAGGAAACGCATGAAAAGATGTTCCTGGTTGCTGATGCCCTGTGTCTCACGTGTGGAGAACTGTTGCTTACAGTAGTCGTACTGCGACAGGTAGAAACACTGCAGAAGCAGATGTGCTATCTGTGTGCCGTGTTCCATTTCCTTGTTTTGCAATACATGTTGTACACCTTCCATCATGTGGACGATTTGTACTGCTTCTGCCTCGGGGATGTCGCCTACGGGATATTCGGCAAGAAAGCCGAAGTAGGACGGTTCGAAGCGGCTGGTCAATTCCTCTGTAATCTCCTTGGTGAAGGTGATGCATGATACCGTGAAGTCATCGCTCTGTTCTGTACAGCAGAACAAACACGAAGGGGGCAACATGAGTATCTTGAGTGGTTGGAGGTCATACGACTTGAAGTCTAACTCAATGTGGGCTGTACCCGCTGTGACAAGGAGGATGGTGGTATTCTTGTTCTTTCCACTCTCACCCTCTGTGAATGGTTTCTGCCTGTCTATAAATACGTTGATGCCGTCTTTGCCTACACACTCTCCACCGCGTACGGCTATCGTGTAATCTTTGGTTGCTTTCATTCGCCTTATCTTCTTTACTCCTTTTCTTACTTACGAAACTTCTTCCTCCTCGCAGTACTGCAGTAGTCCTTGCAGGGCATCTTCCAGAAGGGTGATGACCAACTCGAAGTCAGGGGCATCGCCATAGTAGGGGTCTGGAATGGTGGTGTAATTACGGTGCTGGCTCAGAAAGTCGGCACAGCGTACCACCTTCTTCTTGTCTTCTTGCGAGGGAGCCAAGGCGGTGACGGCACGGTAGTTCTCGTTGTCCATCACCACGATGGTGTCGAAACGGGTAAAGTCATTCACTTCCAATTGTCTCGCATGACTGTCGAAGTGATATCCGTGAGCAGCGCCGCAGCGCCTCATGCGTGGGTCGGGCAACTGACCTATGTGCCAACCGCCAATGCCTGCCGAATCGATGAAGTAGTGGGCGGCCTTGCCTTCTCTCTCCACAAGTGACTTCATGATGCCTTCTGCGGCGGGAGACCGGCAGATGTTGCCAAGGCAGACAAATAGTATCGTATGCTTCCCTGATTTTCGTTCCATATTCCTTTTCTTCTTTGGTCGAGTAACGATGTGTATTTTCGTCGAGTAACTGTTAGTAGAACCGTCTCATGTTACGGTTTGTATCTTTTTAGTGTGCAAAGATACTGATTTTTTCAAAACTATAGGTCTCTATGCTTGATTATTGGAATATTTATTGTAATTTTGCTTGAAAACAACTCTTTTTATGCAACAAGAAAACAAGAAATTGTCGCAAGACATGGAGAACAGGGTGGCGAAAGCCGTGGATTATTTTATGCAGGGGTATGGCTGTTGCCAGTCGGTAGTGGCTGCCTTTGCCGACCTCTATGAGCTTGATGAGAACATGGCAAAGCGCATCGCTGCCGGTTTTGGCGGTGGTGTGGGTAGAATGAGAATGATGTGCGGGGCCGTTTCGGGCATCGTCATACTCGTAGGACTTGACTGTGGACAGACAGACGGCGACGACAGAGATGGAAAGTCGGCGTGTTACAAGGTTGTCCAGGAACTTCTTGCCAAGTCGAAGGAGCAGAACGGCAGTATCATCTGTGCCGAAATATTAGGACTGAAGGGACACGAAAAGGCACAGTCCAGTTATGTGGCTTCGCCGCGTACAGCCGAATATTATAAGACGCGTCCCTGTGCGGCAAAGGTAGAGAGTGCGGCAAGGATATTCGCAGAATACCTTACTTGCCAAGAAACTTGCTGTTGACGTATTCGTTGAGGTGTTCACGGTAGCTGTCGCCTATCGGAATCTCGCAGCTATGGTCAAGAAACACACGGTTTTTCTGTATCTCTGACACGTGGTGTAGGTTGATGATATACGACTTGTGTATGCGCATGAAATGGGCTGCAGGGAGTCTTTCCTCCATCTTCTTCATGCTCAGTAGTGCCACGACGGGCTTGCTTGAAGTGGCATCCTGTGTGGATGAATGTGCTGACTTTTCAGTCATGTGTATGCGTAAGTATTCTGCCATGCCTTCCACATATAGTATATCGTTCACCTTGAGTCTCACCACCTTGTATTCTGTCTTGATGAATAGGGCGTCATCCTCGTCTACGGGAGAGAGACTTGCCGTGTGCATGAGCTCATACTGTTGCTTTACCTTGTCGGCTGCCCTCAGTACGTCGCTCATGCCGAAGGGCTTCAGTAGATAGTCGATGGCATTGACCTTGTAACCGTCGATGGCGTATTCCTGGTAGGCAGTGGTGAAGACTACCATAGGCGGATGGTTGAGTGAACGTACGAAGTCGAGTCCGTTCAGGTCGGGCATGTTGATGTCAATGAAGATGACATCAATGTCCTGATTTTCGAGAAACGCCATGGCATCGATGGCACTCTGACAACATCCTACCAACTCAAAGAAGGGTACCTTACGCAGGTATCCTTCCGTTTGTTTCAGAGCCAATGGCTCATCGTCTATAGCCAAACATTTTATCATGTCGTGTGTGTCTTTGTCTTCTTACTGTTGTTGGGTACAGTGGTGCTTATGGGCGTCCGCCACCACCACCATTGCTGCCTTTGATGACTGCAGTCGCCGTACTTGTTGACGAACCGCTTGTCACGGTGTAGCTACTGCCGGAAGTCATGCCTGGGCAGGAGATGAGTATCGAACTGCTCGAA
The DNA here is from genome assembly GCA_963600865.1 of Firmicutes bacterium CAG:103. Lineage (GTDB taxonomy): Bacteria > Bacteroidota > Bacteroidia > Bacteroidales > Bacteroidaceae > Prevotella. Next base: position 8,474 of record CAVCDC010000082.1, on the reverse strand, counting down.
CCTCCCCAGCCACCACCGCCGCCAGGACCACCACCAGCATTCATGCTGCGTGGACCGCCTCCCTGACTGCTGCTTGAGTATGTTGACGGTACAGTAAAGGTGGCAAGTGTGGTAGAACCGCTCTTGATGCTGATTTCGCTGTTTGCGCTTACCGACATAGAAGTGGTGACATACGGTTGTGTTGACTCTGACGTGCTGGGCACTGAGTTGCCGCCGCCCACTGCAAGAAGCGTTCCACCGGTAAAGATGACGGAGTAACCGTCCTCCTCATTTGCATCGATGCCACATTCGGGCGAGGTGGTGCCGAATGCCTTGATGGTTCCGCCGCTGATGTACATGTTGCCGTTGCTGTCGAGACCGTCGTTGTTGGAGGCCACTACAGTGATGTCTCCTCCCTTGATGTACATGTGGCTGGAGGAATTGATGGCGTCGTCGTAGGCGTTGATGACGATGGTACCGTCGTTGATGGTCAGCTCGGCTTTGCTCTCGATGCCCTCTGCACCGTTGCCGGTGGTGGAGACATTGATGGTTCCGCCGTTAATCTCTACATTGCCATCTATCTTCATGCCTTTGGGCGATGACTTGTAGTCGCTGTCAAGGTTGTCGGTGTTACCCGTGTAGTTGGTGTATTCCTTGCCGTTGACATAGGCATACATACCGCCCGTTGTGCTGATGGTAATGTTTCCGTTGTTGATGACGAGCGTACTGTCACCGTTGATGCCTTTGCCACCAGCGCCAGTGCTGGTGAGGTTGAGTGTTCCGCCGTCTATCTGTATGTTTCCGTCGGCACTGATGCAACTTGCAGCTTTTGTCTTCTGGTCATCGGTGTCCCATTTGCCGTTGCCCGATGTGGTGATGGTTATGTTGCCGTCGCTTATGGTCAGGTTACCCTCTGCCTTGAGTCCTTTGGTTGCTATTCCGGTTACGGCAATGTTGACTGTTCCGCCCTGTATGGTCAGTGCTCCAGTGTCTTCTGCCTCACGGTCGGTGTCATCCTTGTAGGAAACCTGTACACCGTCGTCAGCCACCCCTGAGATGTTGAGTGAACCGCTCTTCATCAGAAAATACTGGTTGCAGTTGATGCCGTCCTTCACGGCAGAGAGTACGTTCACGGTACAGTTCTTCATTTCCACATACTCCTTCGAGTAGATGGCGTGTGCTGTGTTGCCGTATACATTGAGGGTGCCATTGCCTTTCAGTTCCAAATGACCTTTGCAGACGATGCAACCTTTCCAGTCGCCCGAGGTGGCATCGGTGAGAGTGTTCTCTGTGCCTTTCTTCACACTGAGGTCTATGCGCTTGCCATCCTGTATGTTGAGTGGAGCACCAGTGGTGTTCGTTAGGGACAGTCCGTTCAGTTCGATGGATGCTTTGTAGCTTCCTTCCATGCTAAACTCTCCGTCGGTGGAAGAACCGTTAAGTGTGTAGGTAATCTCGCCTGTGTCGTCGCCTACCTCCGTTCCCTGTACGATGCTCACATGTGCACCGTTGACAGTGGGGGCCACATACTGGGCCACGTTTCCTGCCACTGTTACGGTGGCTGTAGTGCCGTTGTAGCTTACGCCGACCGTGTTGTCTGTCACCTTGCTGTTGTCTACATACATCTTGGTGATGTCGCTGACGCTGAATGTTTTGCCCATGATGGTAAGAGATTCGCCGTTCTGGTAGGTCATGTTACCTGTCTGGGCAGCGGGGAAGGCGTAGGTGATGTTGTCTGTCACCACGTTGAGGGTCTGTGCTTCTGTCCCGTAGGTGATGAAGCCAGCCATTATGATAGAGGAAATGAGTCTTTTCATCTTGTTCATTTTATTACAACCTTTTTCGTTTTTCCGTTACCTTTCACTATGTACATTCCTGCAGGAAGAGATTCTTGCATTTCTGTCATGCTGCTGTAGGTGCCGCATCTCATTCCCTGAAGAGAGTACGCTTCCACCTTGCCGTCAGTAGTTTTGGCTTCGATGTCGTCTATTGCTGTGACATCGGCTGACGTAAAATACATAGACGCAAGGTCGGCAAGCGTCAGTTTTTGCTCTGTTTCCGCATTATTCACAAGAATGAGGTTCCCGTCGGAGAAGGTCATCTCCAACTGGTCTACTCCTACACTCACAAGATTTCCGTCTGCTTTCTGGAAGGTGAGATAGGGGTAGGTGTCGGCATGTGAAGCCAAGGCTGTTAGACATGCCCCGATAAGAATTAAACCCTTTTTCTTCATGTTTGTATGTCTTTTTTTTGATGTTCTGGTGGTTTCTTACTCAGGTGTACATTTACTTAACCAGTGCAAAGTTACGCTTCCCTCTGTTACTCTGCAAATTTTTTCAACGAAAGTTCATATTTTCTCAACGAAAAGTGTCTTTGGAAATGTAGTTGTTCGTGTGTTTCCTTGACTGTACAAACAAGAATATGCAAGAAACCCTGCAAATCTTTATGACTTGCAGGGTTTCTTAAGGGTGGAAGGTGGGACTCGAACCCACGACATTCAGAACCACAATCTGACGCTCTAACCAACTGAACTACGTCCACCATATTAGCTTGCCTTTCACATTGTCTTTTAAAATACCTCACAGATGGGTGGAAGGTGGGACTCGAACCCACGACATTCAGAACCACAATCTGACGCTCTAACCAACTGAACTACGTCCACCATGTTAGTGCTTGTAAGGAAGCAATTCCTTTTAAGCGAGTGCAAAGGTACGGAATAAATTTGTATTGACCAAATAAATTCCGTACTTTTTCAAAAAAAATTATTTCTTCTCTGCTGGAACGGCTGGAGTAGCGGCTGGTGCTGCGTTGTTTTCTGCAGCAGGAGCAGCAGTAGGAGCAGCCTTCTGATCTGCGGCAGCAGCCTTCTTTGCAGCGTCGTTTGTTGCACCTGGCATGGCTGGCAAAGCAGTCTGTTCCTGGGTTGCACCCTCCATGACACTACTGTCACCAGTAGCCTGAGGAGCAACGTATGCACAAGCTACGCTGAGGACAACCATTGCGATGGCAAGTCCCCATGTCAGCTTTTCTACTACGTCTGTGGTCTTGCGTACGCCCATGATGGCGTTAGACGAAGAGAAGTTGGAGGCAAGACCTCCACCCTTTGATTCCTGGATGAGCACGATGAAAATCATCAGCAAAGATGCCAGGACGATAAGAATTACAAATAATGTGTAAGCCATTTTTGAATTTTTGTTATTGTTATTATTATTTTTATTGTCGTTTTTATTGTTTGTTGCTCATACTGTTGACGATGAGTTTCTCGAGAAATCTCATTTGGTCGGTGTAGTATGCGCTCTTGGTCGGTTGTTTCTTTTGCAACTTCTCGATGATGGCGAGGGCACGGTCATATTTCTTCTGTTTGATGTAGATGTGTGCAAAAGTTTCTGTGTAGATGCTGCTGCTTTCCGTTTGTTCCTCGTTGCCTGTTTTCGCCAAAGCCTCTTGTTGGTTTTCTGCTGTAAACGAGTAGTCTCCATTCTCTTGGTTGCCCCTGCCGGAGGGGCTGTCGCTTCCTTCGCCTTCGTTCAGCATCGGCAGTTGGAAACCTCCCTCTTCCATGAACCCGTCAATGAGAGCCACTGTGCGTGATGTACTGTCTTTCTCTTCCTGTTTGTCGGCATCGGCAGTTTGCATGAGGTAAGCCACGTAGTCTACTGTCGCATCCGCTGGTGTAGGCTTGCGTTTTTCCTTTTTCTCTTTTTCTTCCTGCTCACTGTCTACAGGTATGGAGTCGAGGAATGAGTCTATCAGGTCGGAAGTCCTGTCCGTAGACTTGCTGTCTGTAGTTGTATGCTTCGCCGTCGGCTTCTTGATTTGGTAGTGTGCGGCCTCTATCATGCGGAAGATGACTCTTCTGTCAGTGATGTATATGGCGGCACGTTTCAGTTCTTCATTGAAGCACGGGTCGTGCAACAGGTAGAGGTTTTGCAGCATGAGGAGCCTTGCTGGCTGGTAGTACGGGTACAATGCCAGAAGAGCACGAAGATCATAGAGTGTCTCCTTGCTCATTTCTTCTGGGTGTTGTATCAGTCTTGTAAGCTCCACGTTTTTGTGCTTTTTTTACTTTTTTACTTTTTTACCTTTTTACTTTTTTACCTTTACCAGTTGGCTACGGTCGCATTGAAGATTTGTTCTACCAGACTTTTTATCATCTTTGTAACCAAGTCTTCCTGTACGGCGTTGAGGCTTTGTGTTGTCTCGTAGCTTTCCGTAGCAGTAAACTGTCGTTCGAAGTCTTCTGCGTGGTTCTTTGTATTGGTAAAGCGTACGTTCACCGTCATTGCCAATTCCGTCTGTGCGGAGTATCCCTCGCTCGATACCGACTTGTTGCGTTGGCTGTATTGTGTGATCTCGCCCTCAATCTTCAGGTCACCGTCACGTTTCACTTGGATGAGGCGTGTATGACTGGAGAATTCGTCCTTCAGTTCGTTATTGAACATAGGTCCCATGGGTCCCCACACATAGGAACTTCTCACGGGGAAGTCAGCTATCTGTATGGTCTTTGTCTTTGTATAGTCGATGCTCGACCCGTTCAGTGCGTATCTTACCGAACAACCGGCAGTGACGCCGAGAACGATGATTACACCTATTATATAATAATATGAGTGTTTGGCGAGATGCTTCATGTAGTCGTTTCTTTTATTCCAGTCGGTACTGTTTGATGCGTCTATAGAGGGTTCTGTCTGATATGCCCAATTCCTTAGCCGTCTTTTTCCTGTTGCCGTTGTTACGTTGCAGAGTTTTCTCTATGATTTGTCTGTTCACATCGCTGAGGTTGAACGTCTCCTGTTCCTTGATTTCCTCCACCTCCGCCTCTTCGGGTTCCTGCAGAACTTCTTCTGGGCGCTCGTTGAGGTTGGCTGGGTAGGGGATAGGCGTGTTGGACTGTACTGTGTGATTCTGTACTGTGTGACTGGAACCAAAGCCAGCTGCTGTCCCATTGAGTTGTCTTGCCTCGTCGAGTTGTTGCCTCAGCGAGAGCATATCCCTTCTCAAGTCGCTGACGTTGCCTTTCAGTTCGTAGAGAATCTTGTAGAGCAGTTCACGCTCATTCTCATAACTGTGTCCTTCGCCATTGTTGCTCTGGATGGTAGCTAATTGCGTAGACTCCTCATCTTTCGGGATGAACTTCAGAAGTGTATTGGTGTCAATCTCCCGTTCTTCGCTTAGTACCGACATCTGTTCCGTGATGTTCTTGAGCTGTCTAACGTTTCCTGGCCACTTGTATTTCTGCAGGATAAGTTTCGCATCATCGGTGAGCGTTATCTTCGGCAACTTATATTTCTCAGCCATCTGCATGGCGAAGAGCCGGAATAGCAACAGGATGTCGTTTCCCCTTTCACGAAGGGGCGGCATCTTGATGGGGATGGTGTTTAGTCTGTAGAAGAGGTCTTCTCTGAACCTGCCTTCACTCACAGCCTTACGCATGTTGACATTGGTGGCGGCTACGATGCGCACATCCGTCTTGCGTATCTCTGTGCCACCCACACGTATATATTCGCCAGTTTCCAGTACACGGAGCAGTCTTGCCTGTGTCTGTATGGGCAATTCGCCCACCTCGTCAAGGAAGATGGTACCTTTGTTGGCGATGCCAAAGTATCCCTCGCTCTCGCCAATGGCACCAGTAAATGAACCTTTCTCGTGTCCGAAGAGTTCGCTGTCGATGGTTCCCTCTGGGATGCTTCCGCAGTTGATGGCAAAATATTTCTCCCTTTTCCTTGGCGAGTTGTCATGGATGATGCGTGGAATGATTTCCTTTCCCACGCCACTTTCTCCGATGATGAGCACGGAAAGATCGGTCGGTGCCACCTGTAGGGCGACATCGAGAGCATGGTTCAATCCGTCGCTGTTGCCGACGATGTTGTACCTTTGTTTGATCCTTTGAAGCTCTGACGTATTCATTGAGTTGGCAAAATTACGCTTTTTTTTTGAATTTTATGCAGAAAAGGCTTCCTTTTCGTTGTTTTTTAACGTTTTGCTTCCTGTGGCTCGAATTTCTTCTTCGGAATGCTGAATCTCACCTTTTCGCTGTCGTCCCTTCTCTCACGGTAGAGCTTGGGTAGTGGGTTGGCCGTTGCCTCGTCGTGAGCGCAGCGGTTGCGGAAAGCATCTATGGCAAGGTATACGGCGTGTCTGAACGACATCTCGTCGGCATCGCCGCATCCAGCAATAGCGTAGTTGGGTGTGACATCAGCTGCTGTACGTATGAGGGGCATCCCAGCGGTATAGATAATCCCGTCGTCGGTATTCAGTGAATTGAACGGAGTGGTAGCTTGGTCGTGGTACATAGCCATGATGCCATCAAACTCGCTGAAGTATCCCTTGCCGAAGAATTCGTCTGCTGCGTATGGTCCGAATGCCTGTATGCCGTTGGCTGTCAACTCGTCTATTGCGGGTATGATGATGTCCTTCTCCTCTGGTCCACAGCTATTGTCTTCGTTGTCCTTAGGGTTGAGAGAGAGTACTGCAATGCGTGGGTTGCTGATGCCGAAGTCGCGCTTGATGGTTTGGAAGAAGAGTGACGTCTTCATGATGATACCTTCCTTGCTGATGTTTGTCACCACGTCTTTCATGGGGGCTTTCTCAGTGACAGAAGCTATGCGCATGGTCTCACCCACGAGAATGGTGAGTCCTTTTTTGCCTTCGCCGATACAAGTCTCGATATACTCCCTGTGTCCTTTGAAGGGATAGTTCTCTATGGTGGCATTGTCGTTGCTCATGGGGGCCGTCACTAATACGTCGTACAGTCCGTTGCGGTAGTCGGTCATGGCACGGTCGAGAGCCAAGACGGCTGCTTTGCCAGATTCCGGTGTAGGCAAGCCCATGTCTACCTTCACCTCTTCGTCTACTGCGGCAAGCAGGTTGATGCGACCGTCCTCAGCATCTTCCGCATTCTGTATGATGGAGAATTGGGCTGGCAGATCCATCGCTTTACGGTAGTATGCCGCCACCTTGGGTGAACCATATACGATGGGAGTGCAGAACTCTAACATCTCGGGTTCTGCAAAGGTTTTGAATATGAGCTCATATCCGATACCGTTGGTATCTCCGTGGGTGATAGCCACCCTGATTTTCTTGTTGTCCATTTTATGTAGTTTCTTTTATTTTATTGTATTTAGAACAGCTTCGAGCTGTTTGATGATGTTTCTTTTCTTCTTTTCGGGAGCATAGACGAATCCTATGACTATGATATCTTCCTTTTGTTTCATCACATAGGGGCCTCCCATGGCGTCTCCCTTCATTTCCCATAGCCCTCTTCCTGACAGGTTAGGAATTGTCATGTACATGCTGTCGGTCTCGCCCGGCATGTTTTTGCGAAGGATACTGTCCACCTGTTGCTGCAGAGTGGCGAGTGTCTCCTTCTCTTTCCCCTTCTTTTCTTTCCTCACTCTCATGAAGAGGAGGTTTTGTGTTCCCGAGTTAGAGTTATCGCTGAGCCAGAGGAATCCTTTCCCTTTTTTGCTGGCATCTATGGATGCGGGTATCTTTATGTCGATGCCGAATATCCGTTTCACCTCCCTTTGCTTCTCGGGGTTCTGCTTGATGAGGGTGACGAGGTGCTTCAACTCGCTTTGGTCGATGGCGGAGCGGATCAGCTCAGCGTTCTTGTCGTTGGAGAGCATGGCTCTGAGTTGTTCCGCCGACTTCGCCTTGATGCGAACCACGAGCTGTGGCGAGGCGTTCTCGTCTCGGGCGGTCTTGGCGGAGAAAGCCTTGCTCCGCTTGTCGATGTCCACTACGATGCGGGTTCTTATCAGCAGGTAACTGCCTCTTACCTTTCCGCGTTTCACGTTGATGATGTTGCAGAGCGGTTCGGGTTGGGGCAACCCTGGTGCTTCTGCCGTAAGTATCTTGGTCACGATGCTGTCGGTGTCGCCCTCAAGCACCACCTCGTAGGGCTGGCCAGTGCTCTTGGGAAACTGCCTGTTGTTGCCAAACTTGCAACTTGCTAAAAAGAGTTGCAATAGGCAGGCCACAAGAAGGAATCTTGTAACAGGTTTCATCATTCCTACTTAAAACTATCCAACCATTTCTGTCCAGACTTGGTGTATAGCCATCCAAGAATACATAATGATATTATGCAGCTTATAACCATTGTAAATGTAAATGAATCCATATCTATTTGTTTAAAATTTTGTAGCCAATAACAAAAAAGGAAGCAGTCCATGACGAATCTCCTTTCTAATCATTCGTGTGCATCAGTTTCTCTTCCTCTTCGTGCTCTCTGATTTCCCCGATTTTCTTCGAGGTGCTCAGCAGTCCGCAGGCAGCATAGATGTCTTGTCCGCGGCTGGCTCGGATGGTGGTGAACACGCCATGGGAGGTGAGGTAGTCGCGGAACTGCTCCATCTTCCCGTCGTCCACGCCTTGCAGGGCGATGTCGGGAATCTGGTGGAAGCGGATGAGGTTGAAGCGGCAGTCGAGACCTTTCACTAACTTGATGATGGCCTTGGCGTGCTGCATGCTGTCGTTCACGCCCTTGAACACGATGT
>CAVCDC010000081.1:0-13345 GCA_963600865.1 Firmicutes bacterium CAG:103 | reverse complement strand
GGTTCCATAGTTTAATGGATAGAACGGAGGTTTCCTAAACCTTTGATCCGAGTTCGATTCTCGGTGGAATCACAGTAGAAGGTTTTCCTTTTGCCGTCACGCTGATAAGCAAAAAGGTCGCTCCCAACACCGGGAGCGACCTTTTTGTTTTTATCTCATTTGCCTGTCATAGACAATCATTCTGCAACCTTTACAGCTGTCTCTACGCTGTCATCCTTAATCTTACGTCCAAGAACGAGGTAAGCGATAGGAGAAGCGATGAAAATAGAAGACAGGGTACCAAATACAACACCGAGAATCATTGCGAATGAGAAGCTGCGGATGCTGTCACCACCAAGGATGAAGATACAGAGCAACACGAGCAATGTTGTAGATGATGTATTGATGGTACGTGTCAACGTCTCGTTGATAGAGGCATTGAATATCTGCTGTACGTCTCCCTTAGGATGCAAGTGCATATTCTCACGGATACGGTCGAATACCACCACCTTATCGTTGATAGAGTAACCTACCACGGTCAGGATGGCACCGATGAAGGTCTGGTCAATCTCCAATGAGAAGGGCACGATGCCCCACAACAGAGAGTAGAAACCGATTACCGTCAAGGCATCGAATGCTAAGGCAATGGTAGAACCCAATGAGAACGCTACGTTGCGGAAACGGAGCAGGATATAGAGGAAGATAGCTATCAAGGCGAAGATGACACTATAGATGGCACCCATCGTGATGTCCTTTGCCACTGACGGTCCTACCTTTGTACTACTGATAATAGAACCGCCCTGGCGGATGTCTGGATTCTTGAATGCCTCAACACTCTTCTGAGAAACCAAACCAGCCTTCTTCAAAGAATTGTAAAGGATCGTCTCAGCCTCGTCATCCACCTTAGGATTGTTGCTCTCTATCATGTAGTTGGTAGACACACGGATAGTCTTGCCGTCTGTACCGATGGCAATGGCACTTGTTGTAGCCTTGCTGCCGTCTGCATTGACGAACGCATCACCAAGGACAGTACGTATCTGCTCAGGTTCTACAGGATTCTCGAATGTCACAACATAGTTGCGGCCACCTGTGAAGTCGATGCTCTTGCTCAAACCACGAACGAAGAAACAGCCGATGAATACTACGCAAGCTGCAATAGTTACGGTGAATGTCTTCTTGTACATGGACATGAACTTGTACTTCTTACCCTGCATCAGGTTGCGAGAGAAACCAGTAACAAACTTCACATTCTGCCACTTGTCCTTCTTCAACTGATGGTCGAACACCAAGCGAGTCAAGAACACGGCTGTGAAGAACGAAACGATGATACCGATGATCCATGTGGTGGCGAAACCACGGATAGGACCAGTACCTGTAACGAGCAGGATGACACCTGTAATCAAAGAAGTCAAGTTGGAGTCGAAGATGGCAGAGAAAGCGTTGCCGTAACCAGCGGCCACAGCCTGCTTCATACCCTTGCCCGAACGAAGCTCCTCCTTGATACGCTCAAAGATAAGCACGTTGGCATCCACGGCGGTACCGAGTGACAAGACGATACCGGCAAGACCCGGCAATGTCAATGCCGCCTGAAACGATGTCAGAATTCCTAACGTGAAGAACACGTTGACTATCAAGGCTGCATTCGCCATCATACCAGCTGTGAAATTATACATGACAACCATGTATACCATCAAGAGCACGAAGGCAACAACGAATGAGATGATACCCATCTGGATGGACTGTGCACCAAGGGTAGGACCTACAACCTCTTCCTGAACGATGCGAGCAGGAGCAGGCATACGACCAGACTTCAACGTATTAGCCAAGTCCTTGGTATCCTCAATAGTGAAGTTACCAGAGATCTGAGAACTACCACCGTCAATCTCGCCATTTACACGAGGAGCAGAGTAAACCACACCATCGAGAACGATAGCAATTGCCTTACCCACATTCATCTTGGTCATCTGAGCCCACTTGCGTGCGCCCTCGGTATTCATCTTCATGCTTACAACAGGAGAACCCATCTGGTCGAACTCATCCTTGGCATCGGTGATGACATCACCCTCCAACGGAGCACGACCAGTAGTGGTAGTAACCTTCAAGGCATGGAGCGAATAGATATTCTTGGCATTCAGAAGTTCTTCGGGCTTAGCGCTCCAAAGCAGTTTTACATCTGAAGGCAACACGCGCTTAGCCTCGGCAGAATAAATCAGTTTGTTGATGGCTGCAGTATCACGCACACTGGCATAACCCACAGTACTCAGGCTTCTGCCACCAGTCAACTGCAAGCGTGCCAACAATGGATGAGCCTTGATAGCCTCGGCATTCTGAGCCTCAGCGCTAACCTTACTCTTGGCATCATCAGCTTTCTTGAGGTTCAACTTAGGAGCAGCCTTGGCAGGCTCTGCCTTTGCTACTTCAGCCTTGGCTGTATCAGCAGCTGTTGTGTCTTTTACCTCAGCATCATCACCGCCATTGGCAAGGCGAGTGTCAAGCTGCTGGAGATAAGGAGCAATCTCCTCAGAATTGTATGTCTCCCAGAACTCAAGGTTGGCACTACCCTGGAGCATCTTACGCATACGCTCGGGCTGGCTGATACCAGGCATCTCCACCATGATACGGCCCTGCTGACCTTCCAACTTCTGGATGTTGGGCTGAACGACACCGAACTTGTCGATACGGGTGCGGACAACATTGAAAGAGTTGTCGATGGCATCCTGTACAGAAGAACGGATAGCCTTCTCTACGTCAGAGTCGCTGCTCTGAGGAGAGACCTTACCCTGCAACTGCTGGGTAGCAAACACCTCGGCGAGCTTGTGGCCAGGTGCATACTTGTGATAGGCATTGATGAACAGTGACACGAAGTCACCACCATTGGCTTCTTCCTGAGCTCTTGCCTCCTTCATGGCATTGGTAAAACCAGCATCCGTCTTGTGGTCGGCGAGGTTTTCAATGACATCAGGAACAGAAATCTCAAGGATTACATTCATACCGCCCTTCAGGTCAAGTCCAAGACCTATCTGGGTCTCCAAGCAGTTCTGGTAAGAATAAACACCCAGATACTTCACAGAGTCCTTATAGTCCTGCTGAGCAATTGGGTCTTTAATCTTTGCAGCTTCACTGTCGTAGTAGCTGGTAGCTACGGAGAACGACAGATAGAAGATGCTTGCGAGCGTCAGTAAGACGGCAACACAAATTACAATTCCTTTGTTTTGCATTTCTATTTTTAATTATTATTTGTTATTGTTTCTTTCTGTTTGCACATAATGCCGTGCAAAAATAGTCATTTTTTTCCTTTTTAAGAAATAATTCACGCGATATTATTCATTTTTTAGCGTTTACCCCCCATTTTAAGATAGGAAATGATGGGATAATGGTCTGAAACGGCTATTTCGTTGTCCACTCGGCAGTCGTAGGGTTGCCAGTCGGCAGAACACATGATGTTGTCTATGCGGACATAGAATCCTCCTCTATTGTAACTGATTCCAAGTCCGTTGCCTGTTGCCGTATAGCAATCGGTCAGTTCTTTTGCCACGGCGTGGTGGGCATAGGAGATGGGACCGTCATTGAAGTCACCGCAAAGGATGATGCTCTCACCATGGTGCTGGCGTATGAATCGGGCTACCGCCTCAGCCTGGGGAGCACGTTTCTTGGTAGACTCAGCCAACTTGACCCACAAGAGTTTGGAGGTGCGCTCGGCATCTCCTGTATCCATCTTCCCCTTTACGAGACTTTTGAACTCATGTCGTTCTTCCTTGGAAAGTCCTGTCGTCTCAAGATGATTGTTCACCAAAAGCACCTTCTTCTTGTCGATGGAGAGCGTGAAGACAGCGCTGAGGTTACCCACCGAGCGATAAGGCAATAGTTCCTTGGATAATATCGGAAACTTACTGAGCACCATCACCGAATTGCCACCCGAAGGATGAAGCACCGACTCCACATAGGGATACTGGCCGTGCAGAAGCGTGTCTCTCTGTTCCATTATCGGGCCATAAGGCATTGCTTCCTGCAGACAGACTATATCGGCATCCTGCTTGCGCAAATAGGCAAGCACACTATTGACACCATCATCATCCACCTTTCCTTCTCCAAAGTTCAATGTATTGTAAGACAAGACCTTGATACATCCGTCGGGAACATCCTTAGGAATATTGAAAGGCAAATAGGTCCTCAGAGGGAAATAACAGACAAGAAACCCTAAGAAAGGAATGATGACAAGCCGCACTTTGAAAAGCAACCAGAAGAAGAGGAAACCTAAGTTGGCGAAAAGGAGCACAGGGAAAAGCAGTCCCAACGTAGAAAGCAAGGGAAAACTCTCCGGCGACAAACGGTCGGAGTATCCCACAAGTAACATCAGGACAATGGTGGCGACATTGGCACCGACAACAGCCCGCACCGTAAACGTCTTAAGACCTCTGAGCATCTTGACTTAGCGGTTACTTTGATCGAACAATGTTTGCTTTTCCTCCTTTGTCAGGCTGTCATACCCATTCTTGCGTATCTTGTCAAGGATACGGTCTATCTCTTCCTGCGTAGCTTTCTTGCGGGCATTATACTGCCAGTCATCCTGACGGTTTTCCGGAGCAGGCTGTTCATGACGAGTGAAAGTGAAGCGGGTACCGTTACGTCTGCCGCCAAACATATTGCGCATCTTGTCAAAAGCATCTTTCGTTGCATTGCCTGAATATCCTCCGTCCACCTGCTTGCGCCAGTAACGTATGAGGAAGAATCCAAAGACCATACCTCCGAGATGGGCGATGTGCGCCACGCCGTCATTGGTGGTTGCCATGGCGGAGAAGAGTTCGATGGCAGCATAGCCTATCACAAAATATTTTGCTTTGATGGGTACTGGCAATGGGAAAATAAAGATTCGGTCTTCCGGGAATATCATACCGAAAGCCAAGAGAATGGCGTAGATGGCACCAGACGCTCCCACCGTTGTCCACTGGTTGAGCAGTGCTTCACTGTTGTGAGCCACAAGCGACAACATGGAAATATTGAATCCTGCCACTTGGTCGGATGCCAACATCCAGAACTGTATGAACTGCGCCAACTCCTGAAACAGACCGGCGCCCACACCACATACAATATAATAAAAGAGGAATTTCTTGGCTCCCCATACTCTCTCCACGACACACCCGAACATCCAGAGGGCAAACATATTGAAAATGATATGCTCCCATCCGCCGTGCATGAACATATAAGTGACAAGCTGCCACAGTCTAAAGTCAGACGCCATGAAAAAATGTAATCCGAAAATGTCGGCAAGAGGGTTGTCTATTCCTGCAGCCTTACCCATGATAAAGCTCAACAGGAAGATGACGACATTCACTATCAACAAGTTTTTTGTTACTACCGGTATATTGCGCATAGCTGTGTATCCTTACATGATGTTTTGGCGGCAAAATTACGAAAAATATCCGTGAAAGTGCCATAAAAAAGGCATAATAGACTTAATTTTCAATAAATTCTTCATTTTTCTTCAATTTTTGTTTGATTTCTAAAAGATTAGTTCTATTTTTGTATCCAAATCGCTTAGAAACAAATTAGTATTAATCATTTTAATAGAGAAAATTATGAACAAGACAGAATTGATTGACAAAATCGCTGCAGGTGCCGAGATTACAAAGGCACAGGCTAAGGCTGCTCTCGAAGCAACAACAAACGCACTGAAGGAAGCCCTCATTGCTGGTGACAAAATACAGTTGGTTGGCTTCGGTACTTTCAGTGTTAGCGAGCGTCCTGCACGCGAGGGTATCAACCCTGCTACCAAGGAGAAGATCCAGATTGCAGCAAAGAAGGTTGCCAAGTTTAAGGCTGGTGCTGAGCTTTCAGATGCTTTGAACAAGTAATCCCGTTCTTTTGCAGAAAAAAAATATAGGGCAGTCCGCTTGGGCTGCCCTTTATTTTTTATATATTCCTAAAGAAATTCTTATTTGGGTTGTTTGCCGATATAGGCAAGGATACCACCATCCACATACAGGATGTGACCGTTCACCGCATTGGAAGCATCGGAAGCCAAGAACACAGCTGGACCTTCCAGTTCCTCAGGATCCAACCAGCGACCTGCAGGGGTCTTGGCGCAGATGAAGCTGTCGAAAGGATGGCGGCTGCCGTCTGCCTGACGCTCACGCAGAGGAGCAGTCTGTGGCGTGGCGATATAGCCTGGGCCAAGACCATTACACTGTATGTTGTACTCACCATACTCTGAGCAGATGTTGCGTGTCAACATCTTCAGACCACCCTTGGCTGCAGCGTAGGCAGAAACAGTCTCACGACCCAGTTCACTCATCATAGAGCAGACATTGATTATCTTGCCATGACCCTTCTTGATCATACCAGGGATCACCGCCTTTGACACGATGAACGGAGCAGTAAGGTCGATGTCTACCACCTGTTTGAACTCGTCTACTGACATCTCTGTCATGGGGATACGCTTGATGATGCCCGCATTGTTTACCAAGATATCAATGACTCCAAGTTCTTTCTCTATATCGGCTACCATTTGCTTTACCTGCTCTTCGTCGGTAACATCGCAGATGTAACCCTTGGCATCAATGCCCTTGGCCTTGTAGTCGGCAAGAGCCTGATCCATATGGTGCTGGCTACGGCAGTTGAAAGCAATCTTGGCACCAGCCTTGGCATAAGCCTCGGCGATAGCGAAGCCGATACCATAAGCGGCTCCTGTCACGAGGGCGACTTTGCCCTCAAGTGAGAAAAGTTTTGAAAAATCCATTCTGTTGTTGTTTAGTATATTAGTTGCTTATTATTTCAAGTCTGCAATCTCGAAGAAGTCCTGGTCACCATAGTCAAGGTTCTCTCCTCCCATTCCCCAGATAAAAGTATAGCTATGCGTAGCAGCACCACTGTGTATGCTCCATTCTGGCGAGAGAACAGCTTGGTCGCCTTTCATCCAGAGGTGGCGTGTCTCATGGGGTTCACCCATGAAGTGACAAACCGCCTGCGACTCGGGGACATCAAAATAGAAGTATGCCTCCATACGCCGACTATGAACATGCGCCGGCATCGTATTCCACACCGAGCCTGGTTCGAGTTCGGTCATTCCCATCTGCAATTGACACGTCGGAAGCACATCGCTCACTAACATTTTGTTGATGGTACGCTCATTGCTTGTCTCCAAGGCTCCCATGTGAGCACGGACGGCATCGTCTTTCGTCACCTTACGGCATGGATAATTAGTATGGGCTGTGGTACTGTTGAAATAAAACTTTGCCGGGCGACTTGCATCTGCACTTTGGAAGATGACATCGCGCTCACCACTTCCCACATAGAGGGCTTCCTTGTAACCCAAGCGGAATGTGTCGTTGCCTACGCTGACGATTCCCTCTCCGCCGCCGACATTAAAGATGCCTATCTCACGGCGTGTCGTGAAATAAGGGGCTTTAAGCGGTGCTATTGCTTCGAGAAGTAATTTTCCCTTGACGGGCATGGCACCACCCACTATCATTCGGTCGTACATAGAGTAAACCATGTTCACCTCGTCTGCAACGAAAAGTTTCTCAACAAGAAACTCCTTGCGCAGTCGGGCTGTATCATACGTCTTTGCGTCTTCCGGGTGAGACGCATACCTCAACTCGTAGTTGGTCTTCATTTGTATCATAGGATTAGTTTGTTGGCAAAGTTACGAAATATTTTTCAGAACTTATCAATCTATTCTGCGTTTTTAGCTTTTTATATGAACTTGCCAGGGCATATATACAAAAAAGTGTGCCACTCACGATGACACACTTTTTGAAGAGATGTTGTCCCAGGCGGATTCGAACCACCACTGACAGAACCAAAAACTGTAGTGCTACCATTACACCATAGGACAATCAAAACTATTTGCAAAGGTAGTGGAATTTTTCTCCACTACCAAATTATTTGCTACTTTTTTCTTCTGTAGCGTTCAAAAAGATGCGAAGAAGCGTTATTTTACTGTTATAAGATAGTAATTCTTCTTACCTTTCTGCACCAACAGATACTTTCCGTCGATAAGGTCACTCTCGGAAACGACCTGGTCGAACGCCGTGAGCTTCTCCTTGTTGAGCGACACGCCACCACCCTTGGCCAATTTACGCATCTCGTTTTTGCTGGGGAAGATTTCCATTCCTTCCTGACAGAACAAGTCTACTGCGGTACCGCCAAGCAAACTCTTGTCAAGATTATAATGAGGTACGTTGGCAAAGACATCGTTGAGCGTTGCCTCGTCGAGCTGAGCAAGACTTTCCTTGGTAGCTTTGCCGAAGAGGATATTGCTGGCAGCAATAGCCATGTCGAGGTCTTCCTTGGAGTGAACCATCACAGTCACTTCTTCTGCCAGACGTTTCTGAAGTACTCGGCGACCAGGATCCTGCTTGTGCTCCTCTACGAGCGCATCGATGGTCTCCTTGTCCAAGTCGGTGAATATCTTGATGTACTTCTCTGCATCCTCATCGCTCACGTTGAGCCAGAACTGATAGAAAGCATAAGGCGTGGTGCGGTTGCGGTCAAGCCAGATGTTGCCACTCTCGGTCTTACCAAACTTCTTGCCGTCTGCCTTGGTTATCAAGGGACAAGTCAAGCAGAAGCACTCAGCATCATTGCCAAGGGTGCGATGAATCAGTTCGGTACCCGTGGTCATGTTGCCCCACTGGTCATTACCACCTAACTGCAAGCGTACACCATACTTCTGATACTGATAGAGGAAGTCATAGCCCTGTAGCAACTGATAGGTGAACTCTGTGAAAGACAGACCGTCACGAGCCTCGCCGTTCAAGCGTTTCTGCACACTGTCCTTAGCCATCATATAGTTGACGGTGATGTGCTTACCTACCTCACGTGCGAAATCGAGAAAGGTGAAGTCCTTCATCCAATCGTAGTTGTTCACCATCTCAGCCTTGTTAGGCTCCGCGCCATCGAAGTCGAGGAATTTGGACACCTGCTTCTTGATAGCCTCCTGGTTATGGTAAAGCGTATCCGAATCGAGCAAATTGCGCTCCTGGCTCTTGCCGGAAGGGTCGCCGATCATACCCGTTGCACCACCAACCAGCAGATAAGGCTTGTGACCACAACGCTGCAGATGACGCAGCATCATGATACCGCAAAGATGACCGATATGCAGAGAGTCTGCCGTGGGGTCTGTTCCGAGATAGGCCGACACCATGTGGGTGTTGAGGTATTCCTCTGTACCTGGCATGATCTGTGCCAGCATACCGCGCCATTTCAATTCTTCAACAAAGTTTTTTGTCATCGAAAGATGTGTTATGTATAATATAAATATGTATACGGGGCCCGGAACATAACCGGAAACTTACGGCACGGGGTCGTATCCCGAGCCACCCCATGGGTTGCACCTTAGTATCCTCCATACTGCAAGAGCCAGTCCCTTGAACGGCCCGTGCTTGATGATGGCTTGCCTTGCATACTCCGAGCACGTAGGAGTGAAACGGCAAGAAGGGGGTGTGTATGGCGTGACGAAATGCTGATAGAACAATATGGGCAAAAGCAAGAGTTTACTCAAAGCCTTTGACAACAGACTTCCTGCTTGCTTAAATATCTTGACCAACCTGTCCCTCATGTTCATTTTCTGTGTAAGACGATTGTTCCTTTGTTGTATCCGTCTTGCCATCTGGTAGCTTGTTGTGTTCCAGAGAAGACACCAACTTTTCTGCCAACCTCTGCAAGAGAGCCTCCACCTTATGCTCCACCTTTGCCGACTCGTACAGTTTGTCATCTTGCCAAATGAAAGCGAGAAGCAACCGTTTGTCTGGCATCTGCGCCATGACATCGGACAACAGCGACTTGTTCTTGCGGTATGCCTCGCGAAGTTGGCGCTTCACGCGGTTGCGCTTCACAGCCCGCTTGAAATGACGCTTTGACACACTCAGCAGAAGCATGACATGCGGTGTTTCAGCAAAGCCTGCAGAATCCACAACCTGAAAAACCGCCCTTATAGGCCAGGAGCAAAAGGAAGAAGACTTGCTGCCAAAGAGTTGGTCAACAAGTATCTTACTACACAGTTTCTCGGCTTTACAGAAAGTATTGGATTCCATCAGCACTCGTTTTATCCTCTTACTTGTTGTTCTTCTCCAAATAGTTCTTCAGCGCACCAGTCATGGATGGGAATTCCTTGGTTGGTGCCTCCAGGTCAAGTCGCAGCCCTTCTTCTGCTATAGTCTTAGCTGTCGCAGGACCAAAAGCTCCAAGAGCGATGTCTCCCTGCTTGAAGTCGGGGAAGTTCTTTTTCAGTGCCTTGACACCTGTAGGACTAAAGAACACCATCATGTCATAGTCGAAGCTCTTGATTTCTTCTTCACTGAAATCATTGCTTACAGTACGGTACATCACACATTCGGTATGATTGAGCTTCTTCTCGTCGAGCAAGTTCTTCACATCGTCATTGTGAACGCAGCTCAATGGTACGAGATATTTCTCCGTCTTGTGGCGCATCATCTGTGCCATCAAACCATCAATCTTTCCTGTCTCACCAAAGAACACCTTGCGTTTGCGGTACTGAACGTATTTCTGTATATAGAGTGCTATCGTCTCTATCACGCAAAAATATTTCATGTCCTCAGGAATCGTAATACGCATCTCCTTTGCCAACTTGAAATAGTTGTCTACAGCATGACGAGAAGTAAATACGACTGCCGTATAGTCTAAAAGGCTTATCTTCTGCTGGCGGAACTCCTTCGCCGAGAGGCCCTCAACCTTGAAGAAAGGGCGGAACACACACTCCACTCCGTATTCCTTCTCTATATCGTAATAAGGAGACTTATCACTTGCCGGTTTAGGCTGAGAAACCAAAATCTTCTTTATCATTTTACCTAAAAATTTATTTTCAAATAATGACTCATTACAACCAACCCTCCAAGCAAGGCGGAGAATGGTACTATTTCGAGGGCACAAAAGTACAAAATATTTTGCAGAAATGCGCCTTTTCTTCTGAAAAAGATAAGATTACTCTTATAAAATGACAGAATTTTAACCAATCCTATCACTACGAGAGCATAAATGACGACCGTATCAAGCGTCAAACTGAAATATGCCATGAGCATGATGATCGGGAAGAGGAGTACTCCTTCTGTTCCAAAAAGGAACAAATAGGATTTGAACCAACGACTGTTGCTCTTCTTGTCAAAGAATACCCAGTTGACAAATGTACTAAGCAAAAGCTTGAAAAGGAAGTAACCTGCTACGATTCCTGCATAGAGGCCTATGACAAGGTTTTGGTCTATTGTGAACGTATCGCTGACCGACACACGGGAATAGAGAAAGTAACCTATGCCAATAATCAGACAGGTCTGTAACACGAGGAAAAACTGAAACCTCAGTTCACTAAATGTCTCGGTTGCCTCTGTTGTTCCTTTTCGTGGCACATAGAAGAACTTGCGTACCTGATTGATGAGGAACTCGTGCGACTGTGAATAAGCGATGCATGCAAACACGAAACACAGGAGCAGCAACGAGGTGACAAAATTGTCTCCCGCCACAGTATATGGGGCTGGGTCACCTGCCACTCCCCGCCTTCCACCTCTCAACTCAGGATGGAAAAGGGGGTCCTTGGAGAAAAACGATTCCCGATAATACTGTGGCAGACTGATATCCCGGCAACTCTTACCTGGTTTGTGCCCCGGCAAATGAAGCGTATCAGGACAGGTACTCCATCTGATGTCACAAGGTTTGATGTGCGCCCTGACCATAGAGTCCTGTTGCGCTGGAGTGGCATCCTTAGGAAGCCATTCCAACACTACACGGGGAGTCAACTCCCTCGTACGGACAGTCGATGTCGCTTGCGGCATTTCATCACCTGCAACATTTACCTGTATAGAATCAGCCTGCTGTATCATTGTTCCACGGCTTTACTTGCCAACACTGCTTTGCCAACAAACAGTCATATGATTACAACCCAAACTCCTGCTTGATGAGGTCTACCTTGTCCAACTTCTCCCAAGTAAAGAGTTCCACTTTCATGGTCTTGGTCTCATGATAACGGCTGGTGAAGGTCTTCTCCACCACTTCGTTCTTGCGTCCCATATGTCCATAGGCTGCAGTCTCAAGGAACATCGGCTGGCGCAACTTCAACTGGCGCTCAATTGCCTTGGGACGAAGGTCGAACATTTGACCAATCTTCTGAGCAATCTCTCCATCGGTCATTTGAACATGACTACGACCATAGGTATTGACATAAATACTTACTGGTTTTGCCACACCAATGGCATAGCTTACCTGTACAAGCATCTCATCAGAAACGCCTGCTGCAACCATGTTCTTAGCAATATAACGGGCTGCATAAGCAGCAGAGCGGTCTACCTTACTGCTATCCTTACCAGAGAAAGCACCGCCTCCATGTGCGCCCTTGCCTCCGTAGGTATCAACAATGATTTTACGACCTGTCAGACCAGTGTCTCCATGAGGACCACCGATAACAAACTTACCCGTAGGATTGACAAAGTATTTAATATCATCATTGAAAAGAGCCAATACCTTATCGCCCAACTTTGCCTTTACACGAGGAATCAAAATGTTGATAACATCTTCCCTGATCTTGGCAAGCATTGCCTCGTCGTCATCTATTCCAGCAGCATTCTTGATGAAATCATCATGCTGTGTAGAGACAACAATTGTGTCTATGCGCTGTGGAATATTATCATCGGAATATTCTATCGTCACCTGGCTCTTCGCATCAGGGCGCAAATAGGTCATAACCTTCCCTTCCTTGCGAATGGCTGCGAGTTCGAGCATGAGCAAGTGTGCAAGATCGAGAGAAACAGGCATATAATTGTCTGTCTCGTTGGTTGCATAACCAAACATCATACCCTGGTCACCAGCACCCTGCTCCTCGTCATCGTCACGGCTGACACCACGGTCTATATCATCGCTCTGTTCATGGATAGCAGTAAGGACGCCACAAGAGTCACCGTCAAACTGATATTCAGACTTGGTATAACCTATTTTCTTGATGGTCTTGCGCGCAATAGTCTGCAAATCGACATACTCAGAAGAACGCACTTCACCCATGATGACAACCTGACCTGTAGTACAGAAAGTCTCAATGGCGCAATGTGCCGTAGAATCATAAGCAAGGAATTGATCAAGAAGAGCATCCGAAATCTGGTCAGAAACCTTATCGGGATGTCCTTCAGAAACAGACTCAGAAGAGAACAAATATGCCATATTTCTTTTATTTAATAATGTATAGATATGAATTGGACTGCAAAGTTAAGCAATATTTTTCACATACTGCCCGTTTACTCGCATTTTTCTTGTCCATAAATAGCAAACTAACACACAAACACAAAAAAGCCTCAGAAATCTCTCGAAATCTGAGGCTTTCTATCTGAAAGGAGGCGGCCACCTACTCTCCCGCATTGCATTGCAGTAC
>CAVCDC010000080.1:0-13385 GCA_963600865.1 Firmicutes bacterium CAG:103 | reverse complement strand
TCACACTAAAACTAATAAAACAATGGGAATAATGAACTTTTTAAGTAGTCTGTTCGGACAAGCTGACTTGAACGATCAAATGCCGTCATCGTTAGGATGTGGCAGACAAAAAGAACAGGATGCCGTAAACTTAGGCGCTAATGTAAGGCTGTCGAAAGATGACGTGGCATCTTCTGTGAAAAACGAAGAGACAAAGAAGCCGGAAGAGAGTAATAAGCCAGAAGGGAACAGGACTTCTGAGGAGGGCAGAAAGTCTGAAGAGACAGATAAACCAGAAGAAAGCACTGATTCAGAGGCTCAGGACAAGCAAGAGGAAGAAACCGTAGCGTCGGAAACCTACAATCTTATCATATTGGATGAAAGTGGTTCGATGTCGGGAGTCAGACAACAGACGATTTCTGGATGCAACGAAACATTGAACAGTATCAGAAATATGGCAAAGGATCAACCCGGCATCAAACAATATGTGTCCATCTTCTGCTTCGACAACACCAACTCACGCTATCTTTTCAAGAATGTGCCTGTTGAAGAGACACGCGACTTGACGACTGATGATTATAGACCAAACGGGTGCACGCCACTCTACGATGCCATAGGCTATACAGTCACACAGTTGCAGCGACTCATTGCCGAAAGCGACTCAGTTGCCGTTGTTACCATCATTACAGACGGCTATGAAAACGCTTCAAGGCATTGGGACTATTCTTCAGTGATAGAGTTGATTGCGAGTCTGAAGATGAAAGGATGGGTATTCACGTTCATCGGAGCGAACATTGATGTTGAGAAGACTGCTAAAGGTCTTGGGATAGACAGCTTTGTCAAGTTTCAGCAGACAGACGAGGGCATGAACGCCATGTTCGAACAGGAAAGACGCAGTCGTAGAGCATATAACAGAAAACGTCTCTATATGGAACGCATGTCTGGTTTCGGCTCTATGCCAGATGAAGAGCGGAAGGCTATGTATGGTGCCATGAACAGAAATTATTTTGTTGACGAGCAACGAGTTGCTCCTGAATTCATTACGACCCTTGCTGAGAACGAGATTTTCGTCTTTGGTAGTAATATACTTGGTCAGCATTCGGGCGGTGCTGCTCTGTATGCAAAAGAACATTTCGGTGCGGAAGAAGGCATGTCAGAAGGTATTCAAGGACGCAGTTATGCGATACCGACACATGGCACAACATTCAAGGAACTGAAAGAGGCTATCAACCGTTTTACCAAGTATGCTGTCTTGCATCCTCAGTACAAGTTCATGCTTACTGCCGTGGGATGTGGGGCTGCAGGCTACAGTGTCGAGCAGATCGCTCCTTTGTTCCGTCATGCATACTCATTTGGCAATGTCTACTTGCCTGCTGATTTCCTGCAATTTATACCAAAGGATTTTAGCTTTTAGTAAAGACAAAAACAAGTTTTCAACTAAGAAAAAACATGTTCTTAGCTAAGAAAAAATATGTGAAGGAATCAAACGCTTCGCACAAGATAAAAATACACCCGGGTTTTTTCTTCGTGAGACCCGGGTATTTTTTTTACGAAACCCGGGTTTTTCATATGCGTACACCCGGGTATTTTTTTCAAAAGACCCGGGTATTTTTCCGAAGGGTAAATTCATAGCTCAAGAGAAACTGTGAAATCCTATTAACTTGTTGCAAACAATTTGAAAAAACGGCGGTCGGTAGTCCCGTTCTTGTGTTTATTGCGATTTTCTTTGTAATTTCGCAGACATGGAAAAGATGAAAAGTTTGTTTCTTCCTCATTTCGACAACATGAAGAAGATGATATGTTTGTTTTTGTTTGCACTTACCGCTTTGCAGACTTCCGCACACGATTTTCTAAGGGCGGTAAAAGACGAGATACCGGGTGGCTATGACTTCTGGGTGTATACCCCCGTCGACTACTTCTATTCTCAGGAGCAGACCCCCGTTATCATCTTCCTCCACGGGGCAAGTCTCTGTGGAAGAAACCTTGATAGAGTGCGGCGCTACGGACCGCTCGATGCCATCGTCAAAGGACGCGACATCGACGCTCTGACCATAGTGCCCCAAAACCCAGGAGGAGCTTGGAACCCAAAGAAAATCATGGATGTGCTCGACTGGGTGAAGAAAAACTATGCTTGCGACACGACACGCGTCTATGTGCTCGGCATGAGCCTCGGAGGGTATGGTACGATGGATGTCTGCGCCACTTATCCCGACCGCATAGCGGCAGGCATGGCTCTCTGTGGAGGAACGTCGCTCCAAGACGTAAGCGGATTGGGAGAGTTGCCCTTCTGGATTATCCACGGCACGGCAGACAAGGCGGTGCCTGTGAAACAGTCGAAGGTAGTGGTGGAGAAACTGAAGAAAGCTGGCGCTGACACCCGCCTGCTGTACGACTGGTGGAAAGGAGCCAACCACGGTACGCCGGCAAGGGTGTTCTATCTGAAAAAGACGTACCAGTGGCTCTTCTCACACAGTCTTGTGGACGAGGGACGCCCAGTGTGCAGGGACATCAGCATCAGTATGGGCGACCTGAAGAAAGCCTACGGAGATGTCAACCGCCATGCAGGGGCTCCCGAACTCATTGACGGCCCGAGTGTCATCAAGGAAGAAGGGAACGAGTATTGATTTAGATACGAATCACCTGCTTTACTCCCTTGATGGTGCTGAGCTTCTTGATGAGTGTGTCCGTTTTGTGGGCATCGTCTATCATCACCGTCACATTACCCGAGAAGAGACCATCTTTCGATGTGATGTTGATGCCTCTCATCAGCAGCTTGTCCTCTTTGGATATGACGTTCGTAATGTTGTTGACGATACCGATGTCATCGTTACCGATGATGCGCAGGGTGATGGCGTACTTCGATGAACCCTTACCGCTCCATTTCGCCTTGACAATGCGATAGCCGAAGCGACGGCGCAGTTCACGGGCGTTGGGACAGTCCTCACGGTGTATCTTGATACCCTTGCTGATGGTCACGAAACCGAAGATGGGGTCTCCGTAGATGGGGTGGCAGCAGTGGGCAAGTTCGAAGTCGATGCCCTTGAGGTGCTCGTCGATGACCAGCACGTCGTCGCTCTGCTTCAGCAGTTCGTCGGCATGGTTGTCGAAGGCGAAGTTGGCGGCACTCTCTGCCGTGTGCATCTCTAACTTGTTCTGGTCATGGTCGCGCTCCTCCACATAGCGTTCCACTACGGTATTCACGTCCAACTTCTCTTCGGCGATGGCTTTGTAGAAGTCGGAGTTCTCCTTGTAGCCCATCTTCTTGATGATGCGCGCCATGATGCTCTCCTCGATGTCTATCTTCCTGTTTTTGAAACGTCTCTCTAACAGTTCCTTGGCATAGAGACCGTCCTTCTTCTGCGTCTCCTTCAGGGCAAGGCGTATCTTCGCCTTGGCTTTTGATGACGTGACGATGTTGAGCCATTCTTGGCGAGGCTTCTGGTTGCTCTGTGTCAGCACTTCCACCTGGTCGCCAGAGTGCAGCTCCTGTCTGAAGGTGACTGCTCGTCCGTTGATTTTTCCTCCTACGCAAGTGTTGCCGATGCGCGAGTGGATGTGATAGGCGAAGTCGAGGATGGTGGAACCCTTGGGGAAGTTGAGCAAGTCGCCCTTAGGAGTGAACACATACACCTCGTCTTCCTTCAGGTCAGTGCGGAACTGGTCCATCAACTGCAGGTCGTCGTTGTTCTCTAACGCACTACGAATGTTTGCAAGCCACTCGTCTATGCCACGCTCGCCCTGTTTGATGCCTTTGTAGCGCCAGTGGGCTGCCAGTCCATGTTCGGCTATCTCGTCCATGCGCTCTGTCCTTATCTGTACCTCCACCCACTTGCTCTCAGGACCAAGTACGGTGGTATGCAGACTCTCGTAACCGTTGCTCTTTGGCACAGACAACCAATCGCGCATGCGCTTGGGGTTGGGCTGGTACATTGCGGTGATGAGTGCGAACACCTGCCAGCACTGCATGTACTCCTTGTCGAGTGGAGCGTCGAGGATGATGCGGATGGCAAAGAGGTCGTATACCCCCTCGAAGCCACACTGCTGCTTCTTCATCTTTTGCCAGATGGAGTGTATACTCTTTGTGCGTCCCTTCATATGATATTTCAGTCCGGCGGCATCAAGCTTCTCCTGGATAGGTTTGATGAAACGGGCGATGTAGGCGTCGCGCGATGCCTTCGTGGCGTTGAGCTTTTCCTTGATGTGATAGTAAGCGTCGTGCTCCAGATATTTCAGACTCAAGTCCTCCAGTTCGCTTTTCAGTTTGTAGAGACCTAACTTGTGGGCGAGGGGAGCGTACAGATAGCTTGCCTCCTCGCTCACCTTGTGCTTCGCCTCCTTCTGGTCGGTGTCGCGTATCTGCCGCATTACGTTCACACGGTCGGCTATCATAATAAGGATCACGCGCATGTCCTCGGAAAAGGAGATGAGCAGGTTGCGGAAATTCTCGCTCTCGATGATGGGGTCGCGCTTATATAGGTCATTGATGCGTACGAGCCCCTTGATGATGTGAGCGACGCTCTCGCCATACTTGCGTTCTACATCTTCCACCTTCTGGTAACCCTCCAACACGCTGGTCTGTGTGAGGATGGCTATCACGCCGTCTCTTCTCAGACCGATTTCGTCTACAGCAATCTCCGCTGTCTGCAAGGCGTGAAGGATGGGGTTCAGTCCGAATACGTCACGTTTCAGTTGTTTGTTGGCAAA
Source organism: Firmicutes bacterium CAG:103 (assembly GCA_963600865.1). Taxonomy (GTDB): domain Bacteria; phylum Bacteroidota; class Bacteroidia; order Bacteroidales; family Bacteroidaceae; genus Prevotella. The sequence continues at coordinate 8,702 of CAVCDC010000080.1, read as the reverse complement.
GGCATAGTGGATGTCATCCCTCAAGAGTCGTTCGTCTTGAGGGGTGAGACTGTCGCCTACAGCTTGTCTAACCTTTTCCATGAGGCGGAGTGTTTCCTCCCGTTCTTGTGGCGTAAAAGTGAAAGTATCGTTCATAGTAGCGCTTGTTTTCTTAAAATTTTGTTGCAAAGGTACAAAAAAACGGCTTAAAATTTCTTTTTTAAGAAAAAAGTTATTACATTTGTCGCATAACTAACAATTAATAACATAAATCGCGTATTATGAATCAACAAGAACTAAATCAGATTGCTGCTCGTGGCATTTCGGAGCAACAGATAGAGCGGCAACTGGAACAAATCAAGAATGGCTTCCCCTTCCTTAGCCTGGAAGGCGCTGCTGCCATCGGCAAGGGCATTATTGCTCCTACGGCTGATGAGGCTTCCAAGTATGAGCAGGTGTGGGAGGACTACAAGAAGGCGGGGCACAAGGTCGTCAAGTTTGTACCGGCATCGGGAGCTGCAAGCCGTATGTTCAAGAATCTTTTCGCCTTCCTCGACGCTCCATATGATGTGCCGACGACTGACTTTGAGAAGCATTTCTTCGACAATATCAAGAAGTTTGCCTTCTATAATGCTCTCAATGCCAAGTGCCAGGCCAACGAGGGTGCGTGTATCGACACCCTTATTACTGGAGGGAAGTTTAAGGCTGTCGTTGCCAATTTGCTGAACGCTGATGGTCTCAACTATGGACAGTTGCCAAAGGGACTGCTCCTCTTCCATGAGTATTCTGACGAGGAGGTGCGCACACCTATGGAGGAACATCTTGTTGAGGCTGCTCTCTATGCAAGCAGCAATGGCGAGGCAAATGTCCACTTCACTGTTTCGCACGATCATCTTGAACTCTTCAAGAAAAAGGTGGCAGAGAAGGCTGACGGCTATGCGAAGAAGTTTGGTGTGAAGTACAACATCTCTTTCTCTGAACAGAAGCCCTCTACCGACACGATTGCGGCTAATCCAGACAACACGCCTTTCCATAACGAAGACGGTTCGTTGCTCTTCCGTCCTGGTGGGCACGGTGCCCTGATAGAAAATCTCAACGAGATAGATGCCGACGTGGTGTTCATCAAGAATATCGACAACGTGGTACCCGACCGGTTGAAGCAGGATACTGTGACGTGGAAGCAGATTATCGCTGGTATCCTCGTCTCTCTGCAGAAGAAAGCTTTCGAATACCTTCGTTTGCTCGACTCTGCACAGTATAATCATGAGAAGTTGGAGGAAATTATCCGCTTCGTACAGCGTGACCTCTGCTGCCGTAAACCAGACATCAAGGAACTGGAGGATGCCGACTTGGTCATCTATCTGCGCAAGAAACTCAACCGACCCATGCGTGTCTGCGGTGTAGTGAAGAATGTCGGAGAACCGGGTGGTGGTCCTTTCCTTACTTATAATAGTGACGGGACGGTGAGCCTGCAGATTCTCGAAAGCTCACAGATAGACAAAGACAACAAGGAGTATATGGAGATGTTTACCAAGGGTACTCACTTCAACCCCGTCGATCTCGTTTGTGCCACCAAGGACTATCAAGGCAATGACTTTGACTTGCCGAAATATGTTGACTCGTCTACGGGTTTCATAAGCAGCAAGAGCAAGAATGGCAAGGAACTGAAGGCTCTCGAACTCCCAGGCCTTTGGAATGGTGCTATGAGTGACTGGAATACGGTATTCGTAGAAGTGCCTCTGTCTACTTTCAATCCTGTCAAGACTGTCAACGACCTCCTACGTGACCAGCACCAGGGAAAGGCTTGTTAAAGGTAAAAAGGTAAAAAAGTAAAAAGTAAAACAAACGCCCTGTATGGTGAATTCCATACAGGGCGTTTTCTATGATAGTTCAGTGAAATTCTTAGTTGAGGAATCCCAACAAAGCACCAGCGGCAACGGCTGAACCGATGACACCAGCCACGTTTGGTCCCATGGCATGCATGAGCAGGAAGTTGTGGCGGTCGTATTCCAGTCCGAGGTTGTTGGAGATGCGTGCACTCATAGGTACGGCACTCACACCGGCATTGCCGATGAGTGGATTGATTTTCTTGCCTTTGGGCAGGAAGATATTCATGAGTTTTACAAACAGAATGCCGCTTGCCGAAGCAATGATGAAAGCCAAGGCTCCGAGGGCGAAAATCTTGATGGTGTTCAGGGTAAGGAACTCAGAAGCCTGGGTGGAACAGCCCACGGTGAGTCCAAGCAATATCACGACGATGTCGTTGAGACTGCTTCCTGCCGTTTTCGCAAGACGGGTTGTCTTCCCGCTTTCCTTCAGCAGATTGCCGAGGAAGAGCATACCGAGCAAAGGTAGTCCGCTGGGCACGATGAAGGTGGTGAGTAGCAAACCTATGATAGGGAAGAGGATTTTCTCAGTCTGTGACACTTGGCGTGCTGGCTTCATCTTGATGACGCGCTCTTTCTTGGTGGTGAGAAGGCGCATCAAGGGTGGTTGGATGACAGGTACCAACGCCATGTAGGAGTAGGCGCAGACGGCGATGGCTCCCATGAGGTTGGGACTCAACTTGCTTGACAGGAATATGGCGGTCGGACCGTCGGCTCCTCCGATGATGGCGATGCCTGCAGCCTGGTTGGGTTCAAACCCAAGTGCCAATGCTATCATATAGGCACCGAAGATGCCAAACTGAGCAGCGGCACCTATCAGTATCAGTTTTGGATTGGATATCAATGCAGAGAAGTCGGTCATCGCTCCGATGCCGAGGAAGACGAGTGGGGGATACCATCCTTGTTTCACGCCCTGATAGAAGATGTTGAGCACGGAGTTGTCTTCGTAGAGTCCTATCTCCAGTCCTGCATCAGTACGGAATGGGATGTTGCCAAGGATGATGCCCAAGCCAATGGGGACGAGGAGGAGTGGCTCGAAGTCTTTCTTGATGGCGAGCCAGATGAACAGTGCTCCCACGAGGATCATGATGAGGTTTCCTGCTGTGGCATTGGCGAAGCCTGTATAGGTCAGGAATTCATTGAAGTTTTGTATGATAAAGTCCATAGTGTGGTCGGTTTTGTTTTGTTATGAGGTGTAAAAGAGGGTGTTCTGGTGTTTTGGAAGTTATGACAATACCACAAGTGTGTCTCCTTCCATGACGGCATCTCCCTTGTTGACATTGATGCTTGTGATGGTGCCCGCTGTCTCTGCCTCGATGTTGTTCTGCATCTTCATCGCTTCGAGTACAACAACGGTGTCGCCAGCATTCACCTTGTCGCCAACCTTCACCTTGATTTCGTTGATGGTGCCAGGGAGAGGAGCTACTATTGGTTTGCCGCTAACGGCAGGACTTGGCTGTTTGGTTGAGGATGGTATGTCTGCGGAATTCGTTGACGGAGATGACGTATTGGATTTTTCACTCTTCACATTTTGTTCTTCACTTATCTTCATCTTCTGTTTGCCAGCCTTCACTGGTTGTTTCATCTCCACTTCGAAAGGGATGCCGTTGACGGTCACATTGGCGATGTTGCCTTCTATATCTTGGATTTCGACCTCATAGTCGATGCCTTTTACTGTATATTGATACTTTGCCATGGTTTTTTATATTAATAATGTTACTATTGGATTTTTCAGTTTTCTTTCTTCACTCATCACTTATTATTGAATCTCGGAGCGTTCCATCTTGTCTGCTTGGACTTGATGGTGATAATGCCAGGCTCGATGTCATGCACATCTTCCAAATACTCCTGGAGCGCGAGTGAGATGACCGCCATATAGATCTCTTTGTCGATACCCTTGGTGGAAAGACCGTCTTTGAGCATCACGTTGGTCTTGTGACTTATTTCACTCGTTACCTCGATAGTCTTCTTGCCTGTCTTATATAATAAGGTGGCATGTTTCTCTGTTGCTTTTGCCAGTCTTTGTTTGTGCTTCATGTATGCTCCGAATGCCCAGAAAAAGACAAATAGAAGGGCGAGGCAGAAGAAGACGATGCCCATAGAGAGGATGGAAATACCAAAGCCGTGGGGATCTGTCTTCTTGAGTATTTGGGGGTTGCTTAGCCCTGATGTCTGCGGTAGGAACCCAGGGGTTACTTTGCTTCCGTCAGTTTTAGACCAGTGTTTGAAATCCCGGCTTAAGGCAAAAGATTGGTCGTTCTGCAATGTGGGTATGCTGACAGAGTCTACCAGGTCGACTGCATTTCCGTCGTAGAGGGCAATCCAGTTGCTGTGGCTGGGTAAGAGACGGAGGTCGAGTTGTAATGGTTCTGACGCTGTGCCGTCGAAAATCAGGATGCTCTTCTTTCCAGCCAATGTAGTCCTTGTCTCATTGTTGGGTAGGGGACACATCAACTTGCGCCGCTGCTCGGGTGTCATCTTTTTATCGAGCACCCGGCGGTCGGTGGTGAGAAACATGCCTCGGACATTGTAGGTGGTAAACGAGGTGTTGGTAAGCTCCACCCATGCTTTGTGCTTTCCGTACTCGTCCACGATGCCAGTACGGTTGTTTGTCATCACCTCTGTTATTCGGATGCTTTTGGCACCTTGTGCCCACGCACCTTGCATGGTGAAGACGATGACAGTGACAAGTAAACCTATTCTTTTTATCATAGCCACAAACGTTTAGATTGTTTTTAGTTTGACTTCAATATGCCTCCAAAGTTACGAAAAAAATGTCATAACAAAGAAAACTTGGGACTTTTTTCAAGTTTTTCTTTGCGTATTTTTACCTTTGTCTCTTTTGGATGGCATAAAATTTCAATCTGGAAGTAGTTTGACTAGAAAAAAGATGCGCCATACATCTTGACTTGTATGGCGCAATCGGATTTTCTTGGTGTTGACACTGATTGTCCGCTTCTACAGGGAAAACATGACAATGACAGTGACAGTTCGATTTTCCTTTATCCTCCGCAGAAGAACAATACTACTATCTGTGCAGAGAAGATCCTCAGGAACATGCTCAGCGGGTAGACGGTGGAGTAACCAACGGCTGGAGCTTCCTTTGAGCAGGAGGCATTGGCGTATGCCAAGGCAGGTGGGTCGGTATAAGTACCTGCTATCATACCCATGATGGTGAAGTAGTTGAACTTGAACTTCAGGCGGGCGATGGTGCCCACGATAAGGATGGGGATGATGGTGATGAGGAAACCTGTATATACGTATTTGATGCCATCACCCTGCGCCACCGTTTCCCAGAATCCCGCACCAGCTTTGATGCCCACGCTTGCGAGGAAAAGCACCAGTCCTATTTCGCGGAGCATCATGTTGGCTGAGGTGGTTGTATAGGTTACCAACTTAAAGCGATAGCCGAAGCGACCGATAAGGATGGCTATGATGAGCGGTCCGCCGGCGATACCCAATTTCAGAGGTACTGGCATTCCTGGAATGGCGATAGGCAGACTTCCGAAGATGATGCCGACCATGATACCTACAAATATAGTAGCAATGTTGGGGGCGTCAAGGCGTTTCACAGAGTTACCCATCATCTCTGCCACGCGGTTGACGTTCTCTTCTGGTCCTACTACCATGATGCGGTCACCCACATGGAAGTGGTGGTTGCGCCCAGCAAAGAGGTCCATTCCCTGGCGTGAAATGCGGGTGACGTTGACACCGTAGACACTTGAGAAGTGCATTTTACCCAACGTTTTTCCGTTCATCTCGGGACGGGTGATGATGATGCGTTTCGAGACGAAGTGTTGTACATCATCGTGCTCGCTGTCCCATTCTGCTTCAGTCTCTGGACCGATGAAGGCTCTGATGGCTTCTGCATCGGCTTCTGCACAGACGATGAGCAGTTCGTCTCCTACCTCGAACTTTGTCTTGCTGGTAGGGATGCTCACTTCTCCGTCGTGTAGCATACGGGCACACACGAAGTCGCGGTTGAGAAACTCAGACAGCTGTCGTAGTGTCCTGCCTGCAATGTAGGCATTTTCCACGCGCAGGTGCATGTTGTGCGGTTTGGCATGTGGGTTAGCGGCATCTTCTTCATTCAGTTTCTCTTCCTCCTTTGTGGTGTTCACCTTGCAGATGTATTTGATGAGAATGGTAGCTCCGATGATGCCGATGACACCAAGAGGGTAGGCACAAGCATATCCGTTGGCGATGCTCGGAATGCCACCATTGGGGAATACACTGAGCAATGCCTCGTTCGCTGCTCCGAGACCTGGGGTGTTGGTTACGGCACCATAGAGTGTACCGACCATCATGGGTAAGTTGGCAGGGTTGTTTGTGTCAAAGAATATGAAGTAGCATGCAAACATGACGCATACGTTCAAGAAAATGGCTGCTGTAGAAAGCAGATTGAGGGTGATTCCACCTTTCTTGAAACTCTCAAAGAAACCAGGACCCACTTGCAGACCTATCATGAAGACAAAGAGGATAAGTCCGAAGTCTTGTATGAAGGTGAGGATTTCCTTGGGAGCAGTAAAGCCTACGTGTCCAGCCAGAATGCCGGCAAAGAGTACAAAGGTCACTCCTAACGAGATGCCGCCAATCTTTATTTTACCGAGATACACGCCCATGGCAATCACGATGGCATAAAGCAAGGCGATGTGTGCCACAGACTCTGTATTGGTAAAGAGGTTGATGATCCAATCCATTATTTTATGTTTTGTTGTAGATTTTTAGGGTATTGCTGTTTAACTGAAAATTCGAGGACACCATAAGAGGATGCCCTCGAATATCTGTTGTCGTACGTGTGTCAAGCGGTCTTCTGCCTATGACATGTACGAATGTTTGATGTCTTATAATAAATTACTTCTCGATGGCAGCTACACCAGGCAACACTTTTCCCTCTATAGCTTCGAGCAGGGCACCACCACCTGTAGAGATGTAAGAAACCTGATCGGCCAAGCCAAACTTATTGATGCAAGCTACAGAGTCGCCACCGCCGATGAGGGAGAAGGCTCCTTCCTTGGTAGCCTCGGCAATAGCGTCTGCGATAGCCTTTGAGCCACCAGCGAAGTTGTCAAACTCGAACACGCCAGCAGGACCGTTCCAAAGGATAGTCTTGGCACCCTTGATGGCCTCGGCGAATGCCTTGCGGGTCTCAGGACCTGCGTCCATACCTTCCCAGCCTTCGGGGATGTCGTTGGATGGGCAAACCTGTGTGTTGCAGTCGTTCTTGAAGTCGTCACCGCAGATAGAGTCTGTACCAAGTACGAGGTTTACGCCGTTCTCCTTAGCTTTCTTGATGACATCGAGAGCTACATCGAGTTTGTCATCCTCGCAGATGGACTTGCCAATCTTGCCGCCCTGAGCCTTGGCGAATGTATAAGTCATACCACCACAGAGAATCAAGTTGTCAACCTTTGTGAGCAGGTTCTCGATGATGCCAATCTTGGTAGAAACCTTAGAACCACCCATGATGGCAGTGAATGGACGCTTGATGTTGCCGAGGACAGCGTCAACGGCATTCACCTCTTTCTCCATGAGGTAACCGAGCATCTTGTGGTCTTTGTCAAAGCTGTCTGCGATGACTGCGGTAGATGCGTGCTTACGGTGAGCTGTACCGAAGGCATCCATTACGTATACATCTGCATAAGAAGCAAGCTTGGCAGCAAACTTCTTCTGGCTTTCCTTCATCTCAGCCTTGGCTGCATCATACTCGGGAGTACCCTTCTCAACGCCTACTGGCTTGCCTTCCTCTTCTGGATAGAAACGGAGGTTCTCCAACAAGAGAGCCTCGCCACCCTTCAGTGCTGCTGCCTCTGCATCAGCGTTGCCGCAGTCCTTGGCGAACTTTACCTCAACGCCGAGAGCGTCAGATACGTTCTTTACAATCTGAGACAGTGAAAGCTCTGGCTTTACCTTGCCCTTAGGCTTACCCATGTGGCTCATCATGATGAGCGCACCACCGTCAGCGAGTACCTTCTTCAGGGTGGGGAGGGCACCGCGGATACGGGTGTCGTCTGTTACATGACCGTTTTCGTCCAATGGCACGTTGAAGTCAACGCGTACGATTGCCTTGTGACCGGCAAAGTTGAAGTTTTCGATTTTCATTTTTCCTAATGTTTTTATTTATTAGTATGTTTATTCTTGTCTAAATTTTATGCAGTCTAAGAATGGTACTTGGTTGGACAGGTGCCTGTCTCACCTCCGTGGAAGTGATTTGCTGCCGAACCGTTGGCAAAGGTATGAAAAAAATAGCTAATGGCATAAATTATAGCATTGTTTTTAGCGTTTTTTTAACACAAGGATACGGTAATGCAATATCGGTTTTGCAATTTGTGAGGACAAAGGGCATTGGAATGTGACACTAACGAATGTTGTCTATTTAGTCTCGTACTCTTCTTTCTTGTTTGGTGATGTTCTCTTCGAGTTGTGTGAAGTGTATAAGGAGAGGAGTGATTGTGATTTCTCCAGTTGGGTAAATATTTTTCTCCAGTTGGAAAGTTTCTTTTCTTTAGTTAGGTTTATTCGTAGAAATATTCTCTTTCTTAGCATCCCATCGATGCCTTTTCTCTTTTCCTTTAACGCAAACAAAGCCGCTGGAAAACCAGCGGCTTTGTTCTATTTTGCAATATATTGCGATATGTTTCGACTGTTATCCGAAGTTGTCGTACATGATGCTCTCCTGGTCCACGCCCAGGCTGTCGAGATAGTCTGTGACGGTCTTGATGAGCATTGGTGGGCCGCAGAGGTAGTACTCGCAGTCCTCGGGAGCCTCGTGGTCCTTCAGATAGGTGTCGCGGATGCAGTTCACGGCGAAGCCCTCGTAGTACTTCACGCCCTGGG
>CAVCDC010000079.1:0-13607 GCA_963600865.1 Firmicutes bacterium CAG:103 | reverse complement strand
CCTTCCCCTTGCGCCCCGACCAAGAGCATCATGCGGAGGATGGCAGCATCATTGTAGATGCAAGCAGTTCGGAGCAAGCCTTGCGTCGGCAGATTCGTCAGTGGCTGTCGGATGACGAGGGCAGGGCGAGCTTGCTCTATCATGCCATTCCGCAAAAGGGACTGGAATATTCTGACGAGCCTGTGAGCAAAGGCACGTTCTATTTGGCATTGGTGGATCCTCATGTGAACGAGGACAAGGAGACTATCCTAGCTGGCAAAGGCACTTGCTTCTATTCGGGCTACAAGTCCGTGCTTTCGGGAGTGGATTTCCAAAAGATCAAGTATTTTGTCCCTGTGGATAACCATAAGGCGTATGGCTATTACCAAGTAGAGGCTGTAGAGGCCAAGGATATGAGCGATATGCTGGCCAAGGAGCAGGAAAGACAAGTAGAAAGTGGAAGGAAATCGCAGTACAAGGGTTTTGACAAGCCCATCCGTATCTGTCTGAAGTTGGGGAAGTATCAAGTCCTTCCCCAACCATTCACCTATGGCATCGACCGCAACCTCGCCATTGGCCTCGCCATGCCAAGAAAGGAATTCATGGAGTTGGCTTATTCATGAAACAAGTCGGCTAAATTCCTCATTTTCCTCAAGAACGTAGAAGTGGTTTTGGCTTTCGCAAGCATATTTATCATATTCGGGTGCTTTGTAACGTACAACGCTATGGAATTATAAGGTCTGCTGACACGGCTCGGCAAACCTGCCGACTAAGGTCAGCAGACTTGCTGACTATGCTCAGCAGAGCTGCTGAGCATAGTCGGCACCCCGAAGGAACTAAGTCCTCGAACCGTAAAGCCTATATGCTTCGACTCTCGAAGCTATGCTTCTGCACTTCCGACCTCTAATGGCTTTCTTCTTGGAGAATCCTTCCATTCCTTTAACTATTTCTGCTATAACTTCATTTACTTATCAAATACGAGCAATACTTCCCCAAGAGGCGCTGCAAGGGCAGTTCGCCTTTCTCATACCTCTCGGCATCCAATGCCAACACTCGCTCCTTTACATGCTCCTTGCCATGCAACAGAGCCGTGAGATAACAAGCATCGTTCTCTCTTTGTATCTTGACATCCGAGAAATAACCCTCCATCGAATCCGGGTCGTAAACTATGGAATAGCTGGGACGTTTGGCCCCTGGTACATCTTCTCGCAAGATATTCTTTTCCGCCAAATCCTGAATGTCACGAAGGGCCGTGTCCTTGGAACACTTGGCAAGACTCGCCCAGTTCTTGGTTGTGATTTTTGCCTCGTAGCCATCCAAGAAGAGGTTGAGCATGCTGACTTGGCGTTCCGACAAACTCACCCCTAAGTTCCTTTGCCAAAAGAAACTCTTGTTGAGCGTAGTGCTCACCAGGCTGTTGGCCTCGTCCAGAGCTGCCATCAATGTTCTCACATACCATACAATCCATTCCGTCAAGTCGCCATCCCCTTTCTGGGTTCGCTCCAATATTTCGTAGTATCGACTCTTATCCTTGTTGATTTCCGAGGAAATATTATAGAACCGAAGCTCGCTCTTGTCGCCACGAGCCAGGAGTATGTCTGAGAGGATGCGGGCGATTCTTCCGTTTCCATCCTCGAAGGGATGGATGGAGACAAACCAAAAGTGGGCGATGGCAGAGGCAATGATGCTGGGCATGGGTTGCTCTTGGTTGAACCAAGCAAGAAACCTCTCCATCTCTTCTTCCAGTTTTTCAGGAGCAGGAGCGATGTAATGCACTCTTTCCCTACCAAACATTCCCGAAACGATATGCTCTTCATGGGTTCTGTATTGCCCAACCTCTATTTGCGACCCTTCGCTGTAACCCGAAGGGAAGAATGCGCTTTGCCAACCGCACAATGTGTTCTTGGAGAGTGGCTGGTCGTAATGTTTTATGGCATCCAGCATGACAGCCACGACGGAATCTACATAATGGGACGGAGCCGTGTATTTCACGTTGGCGATGCCCAACTTCTTGGCTATGGATGAACGCACCTCGTCCACATTGATGTCGATGCCTTCTATTTCAGAAGAATATACAACATCCTTGGTCAAGTTCTCGGCCATGGCCTGGAGTTTGTTGTCAAACCCTAAGTTACTCAAGCGCCCCAAAAGCAGTCCTTGCTTTCGGCTCGCCTCTTCGATGAGCAATGTCACCTGGGTGGAATCCCATTTGAAATCAGTCCAGTTTTCCCTTTCATGTATATACATAAGTCATGCTTTTTATGTTGGTGCGGCGTTATCCTGCAAATAACGCCGCAAAATCTGCGGTAAAAATACAAATAAAATGTCGCAACGTCAAGCATTGACTTGCATTTTTTATTCCTGCTATCCAAAAGTCAAGGCAATAAGGCCTTTCCCAACCATTCATCTATGGCATCGCTATGGCAAGAAGGAACCTATGAAGAAAAAATCGGGCATATAAACAAAGTGCCCAAAATTTTTTCAAACTCTGGGCACTCGTTGCCCGATATATTGGGCAACTAATGCTCAAAGCTTGATCCTTCAATGCCCAAGGCTTGATCCTTCGTTGCCCAAAGCTTGGTCCATCGTTGCCCAAAGCTTGGGTTAACTCAGGGCAAGCATCCGCTCTATGGGTTTGACGGCATCGGCGGCAATGCTCTTGTCCACCTCAACAGTAGGCCATTCATATTTCAGGGCGTTGTATATCTTCTGAAGCGTATTCATCTTCATATATTCACACTCATTGCAACTGCAACCGACACCACCTTCGCTTACCTCAGGAGGAACAGGATAGAAGACAACACCAGGGCAGTTGCGCTCCAGTTCGTGCAGAATGCCTGCCTCCGTAGCAATAATATATTCCTTTGTCTCCGGATGCTCCTCAGCATAATGCAACATGGTAGCAGTGGAACCTTTCACGTCAGCCACGGCAAGAACGGGAGCTTTACACTCCAGATGAGCCATGACAAGGGCATGAGGATGTTCCTGTTTCAGTTTGACGATAGCCTCCACAGAGAATTTTTCATGCACATGGCAGCCACCGTTCCAAAGCAACATGTTTCTTCCTGTCACACTATTGATATAATTCCCGAGGTTATAGTCTGGTCCGAAGATAATCTTTTCATCCTGTGGAAAACTATCTATTACCTTCTTGGCATTGCCACTGGTCACCACACAGTCGGTAAGTGCTTTCACGGCAGCCGTAGTGTTGACATAGCTCACCACCTTGTATCCAGGATGCTCCTCCTTGTATTTGCGCAAGTCATCTGCCTTGCAACTGTCGGCAAGAGAGCATCCGGCGTTCAGGTCAGGGCAAAGCACCGTTTTGTCAGGACTCAGCAACTTACATGTCTCCGCCATAAAGTGGACACCACACATCACCATCACCTTGGCATCCGTATCGGCAGCCTTGCGTGCCAAGGCGAGAGAGTCGCCTACAAAGTCGGCTATGTCCTGGATATCGCCTACGGTATAGTAGTGTGCCAGCACGATGGCATCTTTCTCCTTGCAGAGTCGGCGTATCTCTTGTTTCAGATCGAGCGAAGGGGAGACTGGTTCGTCAACGTATCCTTTCGCTATCCATTCTTTTTTCACCATAACATTATTATTATATTATTCTTATTTCTTTAAATTGAAAAAAAATATAGGGATGATGATGTGACGTGGATAAGTGGATAAATAATTGTTCTTTTTCTTGCTATTTAAGATATACACGTTTTGTCATTACTTTTAAGATGATGTGTCTGAAATCTTCTTCTTCTTTTTTAGTACTTTAGTCACTTTATCCACATTTCCCTATTTTAGTGCAAAGTTAATAAGTTTATATCTTTTTTCGTTCTAAAAGTGCTAAAATCTTCATGAAAACTTAATGAAAACCCTGTGGATATCCCCTATCTTGGGTTTTAGTTCTGTCTGTTGTGGATATTCTCAGAGTTATTATCAAGTTATGAAGTGTGTTTTCCATACTTATTATGCTCTATTGTGTATAAGTCAAATTACGGAAGTGGGAGTTATGGAAGTTCAATAAACAAAAAGTGGCAGAAACGAATGAACGTTCCTGCCACTTGCCTTCATGTTTTATAAAATACATTTCTTTATTTTTTCCACAATCGTTTGTGGAGAAATATTCTTCATACAGGCAAAGTCACCTTGCATACAAGGTTTGTTGCCATAGATACTGCACGGGCGACAAGGTAAGTCTGTCTGTACGATATTCTCTTCTTTCTGTCCCCATCCCATAAATCCGGCATAAGGATGCGTGGCGCCCCAGATGCTAACCACTGGTGTGGCAACGAGTGAAGCGAGATGCATATTGGCACTGTCCATACTTACCATGACTTGCAGATGGCTCATGAGGATAAGTTCCTGTTGCAGTCCGTTGAGCAGTGAAGAAGCGTTGACCACCTGTGTATGTTCCTTTGCCCACTGGTTCATGACGGAATTCTCCTTCTCTCCGCCTCCAAAGAGAAATATGTGGCATTGTGGATAACTGTGGATAAGTAGGCTGATAACTTCCTTCATCTTTTCCTCAGGATATATTTTACCCTCATGTGCAGCAAAGGGGGCTATTCCTATCCATGGTGTTTGAGGCGAGTTGTTGTGTGTAGATGAACCGTTTTCATTCTTTCCAACAAACAACTCTGCAGGAAGAGAATCTATATTCCCTTTTTCTTTGGAAAAGAGCGAAGTAAACTCCATCTTGATGGGATATCCCAACTCGGCAAAAACATCGGCATAGTTTTGAAAAGAAGTAGGCTGTTGCTCCAGCACCTTGTCTGTGGAAGCCACGAGTTTCCGTTTTCCTTTGCGGTGTTTGTCTATGTGTGCCACCTTGTACATGCCAAGATTGAAGCGCATACGCAGATAACTGGAGCGAAGAACACTGTGGAGGTCCGCGATGGCAGTAAACTTCTTTGCCACGAGTCGGCGATAGAGTGCATTCAGTCCCGTCACCCCCTTGTATTCACCTTTGATGTCAGCTCCCATAAATCCCACGTTGGGCGCAAGGTTCTCGAATAAGGGTTGTGCAAAAGGTCGGCTGAGCACAGTGATGCGTACAGACGGATACTGAGTGGCAAGTGAATAGACCACAGGCACAGTCATAGCAACATCGCCCATGGCAGAGAAGCGTATGATGAGGATATGCTCAGTCTTCATTTTGCTTTTCTATATATATAAAAGGTATAGTAATTTTTGGATATGAGAAATATGGCCTGTTTATTTCTTGTTGTAGAGCACAGGATTGGTAGAAGGGTCGTTGTACATTTTCATCTGTCTATACACCTTCATATACTTCCTTCCAGCCTCGATGTCCTCCAAGAGTTGGTCTATTGCCGTGGAAAGGTCTACCTGCTGCTCCAACAGCACATTGAGTTTGGCGAGACATTTAGCCTTGTGTTCGGCAGAAGCCTCGTCTCTCTCAGCCTGTTCCTTCATGTGGTAAATCTTAAGGGCAAGGATACTCAGTCTGTCTACAGCCCATGCCGGGCTTTCTGTGTTGATGCGTGCATCGGGCAGTACGTTGACATCGGCATACTTCTCACGGAAGTAAGAATCTATCTGTTCCACGAGGTCGGTGCGGTCCTGGTTGCTCTTGTCTATGCGGCGTTTCAGCAGCAAAGCCTCTGCAGGGTCTATCTGCGGGTCGCGGATAATGTCTTCAAAGTGCCACTGCACAGTATCTATCCAGCATTTCAGATAGAGTTTGTTCTCAATGGTTCCTTCCTTGAAGGGGTTGTTGATGGGAGTGTCAATATTGTCTTTGACGTGATAATCGTTGATAGCCTGGTTGAAAACCTGGTTGGCGTTCTGTGTGAATGTCATGACTCTTTTCTTTTTTAGGTAAAGGGTTTATTTTTTATGATGGTAATGATGAATACCACCTTTATTCATATCATGCACAAAATTAAATAAATAATTGGAAACGACCAACTAAATGAGGAAAAAATACTCAAAAACTTGCACAAATAATAGGTGTATGTGCAATAATATGTACTTTTTTATATAAAAAGTTTGCTTATGTAAAAAAAAAAGTGTTCCTTTGCACCCGATTTTTAACAAGAAATTAATTTATAAACATTTTAAAAGTTACAACTATGTCAGAAATTGAAAGCAAAGTAAAGGCTATTATCGTTGATAAACTGGGTGTGGATGAGGCAGAAGTAAAGGCAGAAGCAAGCTTCACCAACGACCTCGGTGCAGACTCTCTCGACACTGTAGAGTTGATCATGGAGTTTGAGAAGGAGTTCAACATCTCTATCCCTGACGATAAGGCTGAGAAGATTTCTACAGTAGGTGACGCTATCGCTTACATCGAGGAGAATTCTAAGTAAGATTAGCAACTAAGCTATATTAGATGGAATTAAAGAGAGTTGTAGTAACAGGTCTTGGTGCCGTTACGCCTGTAGGTAATACTCCTGAGGAGACTTGGGAGAACCTTTTGGCTGGTAAGAGCGGTGCTGCCCCTATTACTCATTTCGATACGACCAATTTCAAGACTAAGTTTGCCTGTGAGGTCAAGAATTTGAACATCAATGAATGGATTGACCGCAAGGAAGCTCGTAAGCTCGACCGTTACACACAGTTGGCAATGATTGCTGCCATGCAGGGTGTAAAGGATGCAAACATAGACCTTGAGACAGAAGACCTGAACAACGTTGGTGTTGTTTTCGGTGTTGGTATCGGTGGTATCAAGACTTTTGAGGATGAGGTGGGATATTATGCCACCCACAAGGAGAACGGTCCTAAGTTCAATCCGTTCTTTATCCCCAAGATGATTGCCGATATCGCTTCTGGACAGATTTCAATCCATTTCGGATTCCATGGTCCCAATTATACAACGACATCTGCGTGTGCTTCTTCAAGCAACGCCTTGGCAGATGCCTTCAACTTGATTCGCTTGGGCAAGGCAAACATCATCGTCAGCGGTGGTGCCGAGGCTGCCATCTGCGAGTGTGGTGTAGGCGGTTTCAATGCCATGCATGCTTTGTCTACTCGCAATGATGACCCAGAACATGCTTCGCGTCCATTCAGCGCAAGCCGTGATGGTTTCATTATGGGTGAAGGTGCTGGTTGTCTTGTACTTGAGGAACTGGAACATGCAAAGGCTCGTGGTGCGAAGATTTACGCTGAGATGGTGGGTGAAGGCGAGAGTGCTGACGCTTATCATATCACTGCTTCTCATCCTGAAGGTCTCGGTGCAAAACTCGTGATGGAGCGTGCACTTGCTGATGCCAACTTGCAGCCAGAGGATATTGACTATATCAATGTTCACGGTACATCTACCCATGTAGGTGATATCTCTGAGGCAAAGGCCATCAAGGCTGTCTTCGGTGACGCTGCTTACAAACTCAACATCAGTTCTACCAAGTCTATGACTGGTCACCTTCTCGGTGCAGCTGGTGCTGTAGAGGCTATGGCTTGTGTACTTAGTGTGAAGAACGACATTGTGCCTCCTACTATCAACCACGAAGAGGGTGACAACGACGAGGAACTCGATTACAACCTCAACTTTACCTTTAACAAGGCACAGAAGCGTGAGGTTCGTGCTGCTCTGAGCAACACCTTTGGTTTTGGTGGTCACAACTGCTGTGTAGTTTTCAAAAAGTATACTGAATAGTCAATTCATTAAGTATGCTAAACAACTTAATAGATAGAATAAAGCTCTCTTTCCGCAAGGATAAAGAGCTTTATTTTTCTTTGTATGAGATATTGGGTTTTTATCCCCACAAAATCAGTTATTACAAGATGGCACTGATGCACAAAAGCATCATGCACCGCAACGACAAGGGAAAACCAGTCAATAACGAGCGACTTGAGTTTTTGGGTGATGCAGTGCTTGATGCTGTTGTGGGTGACATCGTATACCAACATTTCCCTGGTAAGCGTGAGGGATTTCTGACCAATACTCGTAGTAAACTGGTACAGCGCGATACACTCAACAAGTTGGCTGTTGAATTGGGTATCAATCAACTCATAGTGTCCAACGGACATAGTTTCTCGCACAATAGTTATTTAGGCGGCAATGCTTTTGAGGCTCTTGTCGGTGCTGTCTATCTGGACCGTGGCTACAATACTTGTATGAAGTTTATGAGAGATCGTATTCTCTCAGAGAAAATCAATATAGACAAAGTAGCCTATAAGGAAGTCAATTTCAAGAGTAAGCTGATAGAGTGGACGCAGAAAAACCGTGTTGCCCTTGAATTTGTCGAAGTGGAGCAGGTAAAAGATAGCAACGGCAGTCCTACATTTACCTATAAGGTCTTGTTAGAAGGCATAGAAGGTGGTATGGGTACTGGCTATTCCAAGAAAGAAAGTCAGCAGTTAGCATCTAAGCAGACCCTACAGATGTTGAGAAAGCGTCCGCAGTATATCAAAGCTATCTTCCAGGCAAAGTCCGACCGCAAGATGAAAAATCAAGAGCCTGTTTTCAGTGCTGAGGAGGAATCTCACGAGGAAATAGCCTTGACACCCATGTTTGCTGAGCAGGAAGGACAGAATGTTAATATGCAGGAAAACTGTGCGTATGTGGAAAATTCTGTGGAAAAAGAAGATAAATCATTCTCTTTGACCGCTGTTGAAGAAAATGAAAACTCCGACTCTTCAACTGTTTCTGCCCATTCTCAACGAATGTCGCGTGAGGATATTATCGCAGCAGCTGAAGAAGCTGCTTTTGCAGAGTCTTAGAACTTATGTATTTATAAAGAAATGAAGAAAAAAGCTACTGTCCTTATTACCTCGGTCATGGCACTGTTTTCGGCAGGAAACGTTCATGCAGACGAGGGAATGTGGACCATTTACAACTTGCCCACTGCTGTATATGATATGATGCAGCGTGAGGGCTTCTCAATGACTTACGACCAGTTCTACAATGGTGAGAATGCTCTGAAGAATGCTGTAGTCAACTTCTCTGGCTATTGCTCAGGTGTGGTCGTATCACCCGACGGACTGGTATTTACCAATCACCACTGTGGTTTTGAGGCTATCCGTAGTCACTCTACTGTGGAGCACGACTATATGCTCAATGGTTTCTTTGCCAAGAGTTATGCAGAGGAATTGCCCAACGAGAATATGTTCGTGAGTTTCATGGTTGACCAAAAGGATGTGACTGACAAGGTCATGAGTTTGGGTTATGAAAAGTTAGACAATAAGAAGCGTAGTGAATTGGTCGATTCCTTAGAGAATGTTATGACCAAGGAGGCGAAGCAGAACGACTCTACACTCCATGTCACCGTACAGCCTTTCTATGAGGGAAATAAGTGGTATGCCACTACTTATCAGGATTTTACTGACCTCCGATTGGTATTTACCATACCTAAGTCTATGGGTAAGTTTGGTGGTGATACAGACAACTGGATGTGGCCTCGACAGACCTGCGACTTCTCTGTATTCCGCATCTATGCCGACCCGAAGACAAATGGTCCTGCTGCCTACAGCAAGGACAATGTACCTTATCACCCCAAACGTTGGGCACAGGTGTCTCTTCAGGGCTACAAGGATGGTGACTATGCCATGACCATGGGTTATCCTGGCAGCACAGAGCGTTATCTCTCCAGCTATGGCATCCAGCAGATGCGCGATGCTGAGAATGCTCCCCGAGCACAAGTACGTGGTGTGAAACAGGAGGTGATGCAGAAGCACATGCGTGCCGATGAAGCCGTTCGCATCAAGTATGACAGCAAGTATGCACAGAGCAGTAACTACTGGAAGAATTCCATTGGTATGAACAAGTGCATCGACTCTATCGGTATTATCAACATGAAGCGTGAGTATGAGACTCGCCTTCGTGCTTGGCAGGATACAGCCAAGGCTGCCCAAGACCTTTCCCATAAGGTGGATTTCGACCAGTTGCAGAGTCTCTATGCCAAGAATTCTGACATCATGTATGCCTGGACTAACTTTTCTGAGTCGTTCACTCGCCGCAGCAACGTGGAGTTCTCCTCTCGTGCCCTTAGGTTGAACAACGGCATGGAAGTAAAAGGCCCAGAAAAAGACAAAAAGAAGCAGTATCATGAGTTTGATGACAACAGTGATACCTGGGACAAGGCTCTCGACCAAGAGGTTTTGACTACTCTCCTGAAAAACTATAAGGAGCACGTCGATGCCAAATGGTTGCCTGCGTTCTATAAGACCATCGACAGCCAGTTTGGTGGCGACTACAGCAAGTATGTCACCTACTTGTGGGATAAGTCTCTCATCATGAAGAAGGGTGCCAAACTCTATTTCAACAAGAAGGGATATGAGAAGGACCCAGGTGTTGTCTTCGGTATGGACTTGAATGATGTCCAGGCAGAATTGAGGGCAGCTCTTAGGGCAAATATAGACAGCATAGCCGAGCAGGAAAAGTATCTTTGTGCTGCCAAACTCCGTATGGAGGAGGATATGCCCCACTATAGTGACGCCAACTTCACTATGCGCTTGAGCTACGGACAGGTTGGTGGCTTCGACCTCGGTGGCAAGCCTTCTGGATACTATACCACAGCTGAGAGTATTGTGGAGAAGATGAAGCAGGGTGATAAGATATATGACTATTATGCAGAACCTATCATGCACGAACTTCTCTCGGAGAGTGACTTTGGAAAATACCAGGATAAGGCAACTGGTAAGATGCAACTGTGCTTCCTTACCAACAATGACATCACAGGTGGAAACTCAGGCAGTCCTATGTTCAATGGCAAGGGCGAACTGATTGGGCTTGCCTTCGATGGTAACTGGGACAGTCTTAGTTCTGACATCAACTACGACAAGCGTCTGGCTCGTTGTATAGGTGTTGACATCCGTTATGTCCTTTATCTCATGGATAAATGGGGACACGCTGACAGACTATTGAAGGAAATAGACGCAAAATAATCGTTTAAGTCTTTCATATTATAAAGAACATCCAAAGGACAGAATTTTTTATGTATTAGCTTAAAAATTCTGTCCTTTTTTTTGTTACGTTGGGGGGGCTGGACTGCAGAACCAGTTAATTTTTGTTTACACAGAACCCTGTGCTTTAAATATTACCCTTTTGGGTAGTGGATGTTAGAAAAAACTGCTCTACTTTTGCACCATATTCAATTAAATATATTGTGAATATGGAAGAAAAGTATAGTAGAAACAGAATTTACATCAAGCCAGATGAACAGGAAAAAATCAGACATTTCCGTGTTCTCTTGGGTGGTGCTGGCATAGGAAGCATTATTGCGGAATGTGCCTTACGTATGGGGTTTGAAACTATCACTATCATTGATGGTGATAAGGTGGAAGAAAGCAACTTAAACCGTCAGAACTATCGTTTGGAGGATGTAGGGAACTATAAGGCAGAAAGTCTTGCCAAGAGATTGCTGTCTATCAATCCCGAAGCTAATGTCACGGTCATCAACAAGTTTGTTGACCATGATAATGTGGAGAAACTGATAGAAGGACATGATATTGCCATCAATGCCTTGGACTTCAAAAGCGATATTCCGTTTGTGTTTGACAAGATTTGTTCTGAAAAGAACATCTATGTTCTTCATCCTTACAATTTTGGTTGGGCTGGCTTTCTTACGGTTGTTGATCCTGACGGCAGATCTTTAGAAAGTCTTTCGGACAATCCCATTGGTTTTGAGTTGAAAGTCGCAGAATATGTTCTTGGCTACCAAGCGTTTTGGATGCAACCACAAGAATGGCTTGACAAGGTCGTCAAACAGTATCAAAGAGAAGAAGGGACGATACCCCCTCCTCAGTTATCTGTTGCCTCATGGATTACAGCTGGTTTGTGTACACATGCTATGTTCAACATCGCAACTGGTAAAGAGGTGAAGCGATACCCCAAATTCTATCTTTCATCCTTACTTCAATAGCAGCAAGGATGAAGGATAGAATCTATATCAATTTATAGATAGTAGCAAAAGTGAGTGCTTCCGTGATGTTCTTGGTTCCGATTTTCTCGAACAAAGTTTTTCTATAGAATTTAATTGTGTCAATGGACTTGCACATCTTGTCGGCAATCTCGTTCATAGTGAGACCTTGTGAGCATAAAGTGAGCACTTGCTTTTCTTCTTCTTTTAGCTCTATCATTTTCTTTTCCCTCCATTTGTGGAAGTCTAAGTCGTATTTCCAATATTTTTTGGAACCTTCCACGTGGAATTCTATATGCCCTGGTGTTGATTGAGAAGACAGAGAGACGACGCACATAGCAATCCAAATCCTACCGTCTTCAGTCAGTAAAATTGGAGTTAATTTGTGGTTGATGAGAACTTTTCTGTTGTCTTTAAGCGTAATATGGAAATCGTATGTTATATAGCATTTATGCTTGTCTTCTGCAGCAATCTTTGTTTCAAAGAACTTGAAACCATTGCTGTTGATTTCCAAAAGCATCTGTTGCTCTTTTTCTGGCACATGCTGCGAATAGAAAGAATAGCCCATCTCTTTGATTTCCTTTGCTGTATGCCCACAGAGAAATAAGGGATTCTCTGATACATACAGAAATCCTTTCTTATAATAGTCAATGAGATACACGCTTTGATAAAGAGAGCGTGATATTGCTTCGGTCGTATGAATGAGTACATCCAACTTCTTATATTGTTCTTCATTGATAGCTCCAACAGAGTTGGCAGCAATGAAATAATCTTCTTCTTTTGCCATGTTGTTTTGTTTTTGTGACTGCAAAAATACAGAAAAATATTCTTTTATCATCATTTCGTTACCCAAAAGGGTAATTTTTTAACTTTGAGTAATAGTATTACCCAAAAGTGTAGTTGTTTGTCACGAAAAATGGGATAGTTTTGCATTAGAAACAAAAAATATATAATCATGGAAATATTAATAGCAACATTCGAAGATTACTCTATCTTCAAGGCCGATGCCGAGTGCATCAATGAACTCTCTCAATTTATCGTGAAAGAAAATTACAAACATCATATAGGTTCTGTAGAACCAACTCAATTTAAAGATGATATAAATGATGTTGCAAAAGAAGAGTTGGCTCTATATGGTGACAATACCTATATTTATATAGTTAGAGACAATCAAGGTAAAATGTTAGGCTCTATTCGTGCCTTTCTTTGGAATCGTCAATCGGTTTTACCATTAGAGAAAATCTATGGGATCAATCCTTTGAAAGCCATTCATCCCGATGTAGGGGTCAACTACTGGCATGTGGGTCGCTTTGCTATAGATTCAACTTCTGGAATATCCACGTTTACCTTGTTCAAAAGACTGATGGCTTTAGCTGTCCAACCTATAGTTGGTGACAGTGACAGTTATATGGTAGCAGAAATTGACAGTAAACTGTTGAAAGTTATGAATGCCCTTGGTTTTGTGACGAACCAATTAGGAGATTCAATTTACTATTTGACTTCTGAAACAGTGCCTATATGTTCAAGTAAGCAAGGTATTATGGGCTTTTATTCAAAGTACGGACACTTATGTGGAGTAGCCTGATTACACAAATGGGTAAAAATAATTGTTAAACGTTATCTATTACCCAAAAGGGTAAAGGACAATATTTAAATAGATAGTACTTTTACAATCGGAAAGTAAGCATATTACTTTCTAATAAATAATTATGAGTCCACTTGAAAAAGTATCCCATCAAACAAAAAAAATTAACATACATTACTCTTTGAGATTTTGCAATCTGGAGATTTTTTAGTATCTTTATA
>CAVCDC010000078.1:0-13736 GCA_963600865.1 Firmicutes bacterium CAG:103 | reverse complement strand
GGTAAAAAGGTAAAAGGGTAAAAAGGTAAAAGGGTAAAAAGGTAAAAGGGTAAAAGGGTAAAAAGGTAAAAGGGTAGAGAGAGATTTCCACAGATAGCACATAAAATCCGTGAGAGTATTCCGTGTTCGAAACATAGTTATGCCCCATTTAACTTTTCTTTAACGTGCATAGATTCTAAAACTATGTAATAAGTTTGGTTGTCTGCACAAAAAATTATACCTTTGCATCTTGTAAACAAAAATAACACAGATACAATTATGTACAGGACAAATACGTGTGGAGAGTTACGTCTCTCCGACGCAGGCAAGGACGTAACACTTGCAGGTTGGGTTCAGCGCTCACGCAAGATGGGCGGTATGACCTTTATCGACATCCGCGACCGTTACGGCATCACTCAGTTGGTGTTCAACGAGGCAGTAGACAAGGATTTGTGCGAGGCTGCCAACAAATTAGGACGCGAATACTGCATCCAGGTCAAGGGAACCGTCAGTGAGCGCGAAAGCAAGAACAGCAAGATGGACACAGGAGACATTGAAATTCTCGTCAACCAACTCACTGTTCTCTCACAGAGCATGACTCCTCCCTTTACCATCGAGGACAACACTGACGGCGGCGATGACATCCGCATGAAATACAGATACCTCGACTTGCGCCGCCCCGCAGTGCGCAAGAACCTCGAACTGCGCCACCGTATGACTATCCTCATACGCAACTTCCTCGACAACTACAACTTCATGGAGGTGGAGACACCTATTCTTATAGGTAGTACTCCCGAGGGAGCCCGCGACTTCGTGGTACCTTCACGCATGAACCCCGGTCAGTTCTATGCCTTGCCACAGAGTCCGCAGACTCTGAAGCAGCTCTTGATGGTGGCTGGTTTCGACCGCTATTTCCAGATAGCCAAGTGCTTCCGTGACGAAGACCTTCGTGCTGACCGCCAGCCGGAATTTACACAGATAGACTGCGAGATGAGTTTCGTGGATCAGGATGATGTCATCAACCTCTTCGAGGAGTTGGCACGCCACCTGTTCAAGGAAATTCGTGGCGTAGAACTTCCCAAGTTGGAGCAGATGACCTGGCACGAGGCCATGCGCCGTTTCGGTAGCGACAAACCAGACTTGCGTTTCGGCATGGAGTTTGTAGAACTGAAGGACGCTTTTGCTGGCAAGGGCGAGTTCTCTGTCTTCGACGAAGCTAAATATATCGGCGGTATCTGCGTTCCAGGCTGTGCTGACTATAGCCGCAAGCAGTTGAACGAGCTGACCGACTTTGTGAAGCGCCCGCAAGTTGGCGCCAAAGGTCTCGTCTTCATCAAGTATAATGCTGACGGCACTGTGAAGAGCAGTATCGACAAGTTCTACTCTCCCGAGGTTCTTGCAGAAATCAAGGAAGTCATGGGAGCCAAGGACGGCGACCTCGTGCTCATCCTCAGTGGCGACAATGCCAACAAGACAAGAATACAGTTGTGTACACTTCGCTTGGAGATGGGCGACCGCTTGGGACTGCGCGACAAGAACGTGTTCAAGTGCCTTTGGATTGTAGACTTCCCTCTCTTCGAGTGGAGCGACGAAGAGCAGCGCCTCATGGCTACTCACCATCCTTTCACCATGCCGAACCCAGACGATATCCCTCTGCTCGACGAACATCCAGAGCAAGTACGCGCCAAGGCTTACGACTTTGTATGCAACGGCATCGAAGTGGGTGGCGGTTCACTGCGTATCCACGACACCCAGTTGCAGGAAAAGATGTTCGAAGTGCTCGGCTTCACTCCCGAACGTGCCGAGGCTCAGTTTGGTTTCTTGATGAACGCCTTCAAGTATGGTGCCCCACCCCACGCTGGTCTTGCCTTCGGTCTCGACCGCTTCGTCAGCATCATGGCTGGACTCGACAGCATCCGTGACTGCATCGCCTTCCCGAAGAACAACTCCGGTCGCGACGTGATGCTCGACGCACCTTCTGTCATCGACCAGAAACAACTCGACGAACTGCAAATCGCTATCACAGAAAAATAGCAGATTTCAGATTTGGAAGTTAAAGAAGTTATCACTCCCTGCGGTTATTAGGAGTAAAATAAGTTTAGACAATACCAAATTGCATAGAAATCATCGCATTATCTTGATATAAGTCAAGAAATGCGATGATTACTTTTTTAAATATGCAAGTTTTTTATGTAAAAAAGTCATAAACTCAAACAAAAGTCGTAAATTTGCAGCAAGTTATTTGGGAATTGAGACCTTATAGTATGATATTATAACGGGGAATACTTGAATAGCTACAATAAAAAATATAAAAATATGGTAGAAAAGAAAACCACAGCTAAGACTGCTGCAAAGAAGACTGCTACTGCAGCCGCAGCAACAAAGAAGGCACCAGCAGCCAAGAAGGCTACTACAGCCAAGAAAGAAGTATTGTACCTGAACGAGGAAAACGCTGGTTTCAAGGCAGGTGACGTTTATCAGGCTCTTGCTGCTGCTGAAAAAGCTCTCTCTCTCGCAGAGATTGCAAAGGCTGCCAAGATTAGTGCAGAGGATGCTCTCCTCGGTATCGGCTGGCTCTTCAAAGAGGGTAAGATCAAGAGTGAAAACAACAAGGTGGTCTTGGCCTAACACTCCAAAGAAATTTGAATTAGACACAAAAAAGGTGCATCAGACTGAAATATGTCGTGATGCACTTTTTTTTTATTTTACTATCTATTCGTTATCGTTTCTATGCTAAATTTATAGTTACTCCTATTTTATAAGAATTCTATTCGTTCCCAGAGAACTGTTTGATGCGCTGTTCCTCAGAGAGTTTACAAATCAGAAGCGTGTCGTTCTCCTCGGCAATGATGTAGCCATCCAAGCCCTGAACCACCACTTTTCGCTCATGGAGCGTATGTACAATGTTGTTCTTGGACTCTATCATCTGAATATTGTTACCCATGAGCGCATTGCCATAGAGATCCTTCTTCGACTGAGCCATCAAACTGCCCCACGTACCCAAGTCGCTCCATCCGAAATCTGCGGGGAAGACAAATATCTCTTCTGCCTTCTCCATAATGGCATAGTCGATGGAGATGCTCTCACACTCCGGATAGCGCAAGTCTATCTGCTCTTGCTCCTGCGGTGTACCATAGACAGGGCGCAGACTCTCGAAGATCTTGGCGGTAGCCGGTTGGTAGATGCGGAAAGCATTGATGATGGTCGATGCACTCATGATGAAGATACCAGCATTCCAGAAAAAGTTCTTGTCGCTAATATACTGCATGGCAGTCTGGAGGTCAGGCTTCTCACGGAATTTGTCAACACGGAAAATTTCCTTGTTGCGTGCCGACGGTGTGCGCAAGTCACCCTGTATATATCCGTAACCAGTCTCAGGACGGGTAGGCTTCATGCCTAACGTCACGATGCTGTCAGTCTCGCTCGTAAACTTGAGGGCAGAGGTGATGACACGGCGAAACTCGCTACAGTCTGTCACGATATGGTCGGAAGGCGAAACGACAATGTTCGCCTTGGCATCCTTACTCTTGATACGCCAACTGATGTAGGCAATGCAAGGAGCCGTATTTCTGCGGCATGGCTCCTGAAGAATATTCTCCTCAGGTATCTCGGGCAACTGTTCGTGGACAAGAGCAGCATATTTCTTGTTGGTCACCACCCATACATTCTCTGGATCACATACCCCCTCGAAGCGGTCAAAGGTAAGTTGGATAAGTGTTCGTCCCATGCCGAGCACGTCAATGAACTGCTTAGGCCTGTCTGCAGTACTCATAGGCCAGAAACGACTGCCTACTCCGCCTGCCATGATGACCAGATGATTGTTTTTATGAGCCATAACTTGATTTACTTTTCTAAATAATGTGCAAAGTTACTAAAAAATAGTAATAAAACAAAAGGAGGGCTGAATAATTTTCAGTCCTCCCTTGTTTTTAACAGTTCTGGAAATTCCTTCTCTATCAAGAAATTCCTTTTATTATTTCTCTGTTAAGAATTTCCTTCTCTGTCAAGAATTTCCTTTTATCGTTTCCAATCCTTTTCTTACATATGCTTGCGCAATTCTTTCTTCCACTCTTCGTAAGCCTCACGGTATGCAGCCTTGTTTGCCACATCCGGTTCGATGACAGCCAACTTTTTGAGGGAAGCGAACGCCTCGTTGTGGTCTTTGTAGATACCGGCACCGATACCAGCACCCTTCGCAGCACCAGCAGAACCGTCAGTCTCATACAGTTCGATGGTAGCACCGCTCACACCAGCCAACGTGTCACGGAACAGAGGACTGAGGAACATATTGGCCTTACCAGCATGAATCTTCTGTATGTTCATACCCATCTGCTGCATGATCTCCATACCATAGCAGAAGCTGAATACGATGCCTTCCTGTGCGGCTCGTACGATGTGTGCACGGTTGTGCTTGTTGAAGTTGACGCCATGTATGGAGCAACCAATCTCCTTGTTTTCGAGGACACGCTCAGCACCATTGCCGAAGGGGATGATTTTCACGCCATCACTTCCGATAGGTACACCGGCAGCAAGGTCGTTCATATCTGCATAACTTACGTCAGGAGTAATGTTACGATGAACCCAAGCGTTGAGAATACCTGTTCCGTTGATGCAGAGCAACACACCGAGGCGGTCGAGGTCCGTGGTATAGTTGGCATGAGCAAAGGTATTGACACGACTCTTCGGGTCGTAGTTCACATCGCCCAACACACCATACACTACGCCCGAAGTACCTGCTGTACTTGCTATTTCTCCAGGGTTGAAGACATTGAGGCTGACAGCATTGTTGGGCTGGTCGCCTGCACGATAAGAGATAGGTGTTCCCTCCTTCAGTCCGAGTTCGTCGGCAGCAGCCTTCGACACTACACTCTGTACGGAGAATGTCGGAACGATATCTGCCAACATACTCTCACTGAAACCGAAGTAGTTGAGCAGGAAGTTGGCGGGTTTCTTCTCCTTGAAGTCCCACATCATACCTTCCGACAAACCGCTGATGGTGGTCTTCACTTCGCCAGAGAGTTTCATGGCGAGGTAGTCGCCCGGCAGCATGATCTTGTCGATGCGGTCAAAAATATCGGGTTCATTCTCCTTGACCCACGCCAATTTGGAAGCGGTAAAGTTACCAGGAGAGTTGAGAAGGCTGCGCAAGCACAAGTCTTCGCCCAAGTCGTGGAAAGCTTTCTCTCCATAAGGCACGGCGCGAGAGTCACACCAGATGATGCTGGGGCGGAGCACCTGCTGGTCCTTGTCCACACACACCAATCCGTGCATCTGATAAGAGATACCGATGGCAAGGATATCCTCACCCTTGGCACCTGTCTCTGTCATGATTTTGCGAAGCGACAACTTGGCGTTGTCCCACCACATCTGTGGGTCTTGCTCTGCCCATCCTGCCTTCACCGCCGTGATGGGTGCCTCATGATCAGGATAGAATGCTGAAGCTGCTATCTCACCGCTGTCTACATCGGTCAGTGATGCTTTTACCGAACTTGAACCGACATCAAAGCCTAATAAATATCTTCTTGCCATAGTATAGATAAATTGTTTTAAGTTATTTTTTAAGTACACCTTATTATATATAACAGTATACTCTTATTCTTCGTTTTATATATGATACGTTCAAGAGAAATGTTTCCCTATTTTTTTAATCAGGATTTTTGAAGTTAAAGGAGTTAAGACATCAGCTTTTTGGGGAAGTTAAAGAAGTTAAGGGAAGTTAAGGGACAATAGCCTTTGTGGCGCATGCCCTCTTTTTACCTTTTTACCTTTTTACTTTTTTACCTTTAAACTGCCTTTTTACCTTTAAGACAAAATCGTCGGATAGCAAAGACAAAGTATGCTATCAAGAGCACATAACCGACATAATAGAGCGTCAGGACACTGAACACGATGTAGTCTACGGCGCAGACGGCACCTAATCCACCAAGATAAAGCGTACCTTCCGCCAAGGAGAGCCGGTGCCTCACCTCGTCTATCGAGGCAAGGGCAAGGATGAGGATTGCCCATACCGACGCAAGGAAGAATCCTAACACGCGGGGCACAGCAAAGGGATTGAGCGTGGGATGGAAATAGAAGTGTCGCCACATCTCTGGCATGAATGCCTGTATGGTGGCATAGAAAGCGGCAGAGAGTGCCACAGTGAGTGCCAACGCCATGGGATAAGGCGAATCGATGTCATGGAAGTGTACAATGTGCGCCTTGCTGTGTGACACCTTCCTT
This sequence comes from Firmicutes bacterium CAG:103, assembly GCA_963600865.1. Classification (GTDB taxonomy): domain Bacteria; phylum Bacteroidota; class Bacteroidia; order Bacteroidales; family Bacteroidaceae; genus Prevotella. Next base: position 7,538 of record CAVCDC010000078.1, on the reverse strand, counting down.
ACGAGATAAGCCACGGCAATGAGCACGATCACCACCATGAATATAAGGATGTGGATGTTGCTGAAGGTCATGATAAACTGCGAGATAGGGTCGTCGGGCACCACTCTCGGCAGCAAACCGCTCTCGTGTACCCATCCGAACCCTCCTTCTTCCGTGGCAAGCTGCACCCATACCGAGTCACAACTGTCTTGAGGCACGATGCGGATGTCACTCACCACAAGCAGGCAGTTGCGATAGACAGCAAACGAGTCGGTGGCAAGTCCGTTCACCTGTTCCTCTGGCTGTTGGCGCATGAGCATGAGCGAGTCGGCGGACACCACGAAGTTGTACTTGTTGGTGTAGTGGTGGGTTGAGGAAAAGGAGATGGAGTCGAGCTGTCGGTTGCTGTATTCTGCCAAGGCCGCATGTTGCTGGTGTGTGCCATGACGATGGTAGCACCCACTGAGAAGCAGGAGCATCGTCACCATCATCACGAGGCGTAGATATGCGGCTTTGGTCTTTTTCATTTCTTTCAATCCTTTCAGTAAGGAGAATTCTTTCAGTGATGGAGAATTCTTTCCGTTAGGGGATTTACTCTCCGTACACGTTCATCTGACAAGCATGACAGGCGAACTCCAACAGGAAGCGCCGTCCGTCAGAAAGGACAAGGGAAAGCGGTTCGCGCCATGACGGTCGCCTGCCACCTCGCTTCACGCAGTAGCCAAGGGAATAGCGCAGACAATGGCGGCATTGCATGAGGAGCTTTCCTTTGCCAGCCACTACCTGCCCATTTCTATTGGGATTGTTTGATTCAGAAGTACCAGGATTGTTTGAATCAAAAGTTCCTGTTCCAAACTTATTCAATTCAAACGCCCATGGTGCGTTGGGCATGCCGTGCTCTGCATAGAATGTCCGCGCCTCCTTGTTGGCGATGTTGTACAGATAACCGTATTTTCGGTATTCGTCAGAAGAAACTGCAGTCATCTCTTGACGACCGTTGTTTTCTGTATCGTGAATGAGTTTTTTGGACTTCAACAAAGAGTTATCAGAATCATGTGAGTTCTGTTGTGCGTCCAGTAATTTCTCTACTAATTTGCGACGCAAGTCAGCCAACAAACTGCTCGGCACGAAATACCGCTCTGCCCCACCCTCTATCTTTACCTCATGGCAGACAAAGGGCGTGTTGCCCAACTTCCCGAGTTGGCGGATGATATTTTCCTGTTGTGACTGGCGTGCCTCCTGGTGTTCGAAGTCTATACGTGCCTTCGCGTGCATGTCTTCTGCAAAGCCCTGACACTTTGCCTCAGCCTCAAAACCACCGTCCACAAGTCGGAAGGATATCTCTATAGGCAGTTGGCGCACGGCTGTTTGTGCGGCGAGCTGTTTCTCGAAAGCCACGTCGTTATTGCGATACAAGGCAAGTCCGGGGCGTAGGTCTTGTGGCATCCTCTGCGGAAAGAGTCTGTTTCCCTCAGCGCGGTTGACGCGGAAGCCTTCCAGTTCTCTCTGGTCATTAATAAAGCACAACCCGTCGCCATTGGCGAAGGTCGCCGTCCCTGCCACATTGAAGCTGCTGCCTTTTATCTCCTTCACCTTGCCTACATATTCGCCCATTGCCTTCGGCGTGTCAAAGCTGACAATATCTGGAATCCTTCCGTCAAGGAAATAGTGGGTAAAACCGCGGTTGAACGTCTTCTTCAGGTTGGGTTCGAAACTGTAGTTCACCACCCCGTGCGAAGCTCTGCGATACTCTTGCGGACGGCGAGCCACTATCTGGTCGAGTCGGCGACTATAAGCCGAGACGACATTCTTTACATAGTTCACGTCCTTCAGGCGTCCTTCTATCTTGAACGAACAAGCACCGGCATCGGCAAGGTCTTCAAGTCGGTCTATCTGACACAAGTCCTTCAGCGACAATAGGTGGCGCTGATGCTCTATCTCCTTTCCGTCGGCATCGACAAGGTCAAACTTCAGTCTACAGAACTGGGCGCACTCTCCTCTGTTGGCTGACCGTGAGAAACAGTATTGTGAAGCATAGCACACACCGGAATAGCAGACGCACAAGGCTCCGTGAACAAATACCTCGATGTCCATGTCTGGCACTGCGCGGTGTATCTCCCTGATCTCTTCCAAGGAAAGTTCGCGTGCCAAGACGGCACGGTTGAAGCCAACAGACTGCAACCACCTCACCTTTTCGCTATTACGGGTGTCACACTGAGTGCTGGCATGCAGTTCACGCTTCCACTCCACCGCTCCATTATGTAGAGACCTCAGCACGCCCATGTCCTGCAACAGCAAGGCATCGACGCCTATCTCCTGCAGGCGGTCTATCATCTGCAACGTGTCATCTATCTCCGAGTCGTAGACGATGGTGTTCACCGTGACGTGCACCTTGGCACCGTAACGGTGGGCATACTCGCACAACTGCCGTATGTCCTCATACGAGTTGCCTGCCGCAGCACGTGCTCCGAAGCGTGGTGCTCCGATGTATACGGCGTCAGCCCCATGACTGATGGCAGCAATGCCACACTCTAAATTCTTGGCAGGAGCCAGCAGTTCCAGTGTTCTCATATTGTCTGTTGGAGTTAGAGGAGTTAAGGAGTTAAAGGAGTTAAGACATCGGCTTTTTGAGAAGTTAAAGAAGTTAAGGGAAGTTAGAGAAGTTAAGGGACAACAGCCTTTGTGGCGTTAGCTCTTTTTACCTTTTTACTCTTTTACTTTTTTACCTTTAAACTGCCTTTTTACTTTTTTACCTTTATTTGATGTCTTCTATGTTATACGGCGTCTCCTGGTAGACATAATAGTTGATCCAGTTGCTATAGAACAGGTTGGCGTGAGCACGCCATGTCACTACAGGAGCCTGTGAAGGGTCATTGTTCTGATAGTAGTTCTTTGGCAGATCCACATCGTCACGCTTTCCCATATCCCTGCGGTATTCCCTGTCGAGGGTGTCGGGAGCATATTCGAGATGTCCCGTCACGAAGAACTCCCTTCCTCCTCGCGCCATGATGATGCTTACGCCGCTCTCTTCCGACTCGGCGATGATGTCCAGTCCCGACACCTTCTCTATATCCTCGCGTCTCACCTCCGTATGACGGCTGTGGGGCATGGCAAAGACATCGTCAAAGCCGCGGAATATAGGCAGTGACGCATCGAGCGGACGCTGGTGGAAGATGCCGAACATCTTCTTCTGCAGGGGATACTTGGGCACATCATAGAAATGGTACAGTCCAGCCTGCGCTCCCCAGCAGATGTAGAGCGTGGAGGTGACATGGGTACGTGCCCAGTCGAATATCTCTGTGATCTCGGGCCAGTATTCCACGTCCTCGTAGTTCATGGTCTCGATGGGAGCACCAGTCACTATCATACCGTCAAACTTCTGTTTGGAGAGTTCCGCAAAGGTTTTGTAGAACATCATCATGTGCTCTATCGGGGTATTCTTGGGCGTATGACTCTTCAGTTTCATGAAATAGACCTCCAACTGCAAGGGGGTGTTGGAGAGGAGTCTCACGAGGTCTGTTTCTGTCGTCACCTTCAACGGCATGAGGTTGAGGATAACGATTTTGAGCGGACGGATCTCCTGGCTGTGTGCCCGGCTCTCGTCCATGACAAAGATATTTTCGTGCTTCAGCAGTTCTATGGCTGGCAACTTATCTGGCAATCTTAATGGCATATTTTCTGTACCTTTCTTTTTTACGACTGCAAAATTACAAAATTCCAACGAGATAACGAAACATTGCGACTATCTTTTGCGGTTGGCGTAATGGATATCATACTGTATGCTGACTTCAGAAGCAGTCATATCCTGCCTCTTTTAGTCGTTCCATCAACCACGCCATCCGCACGTCCCAACTGCCAAGTCTTTCTGCCGTCTCTCTGTTCCTGTCCACCAAAGACCGATATTGCTCTATATTAGTCAATACATTGGCAATCAACTTTTCTGCACTTATATCTTCACGTAATTCTATAACGGGATTATACCCTATCAAGTCTATGAGTTCTTGTGGAGCATGTCCTACCATAACCACTCTCGAAAACATACATTCCCAGTAACGTTGCGTCAAGGTCTCTATGCCGCCAGCCACTTCCGGTTGCGTCATGCTACGAGGCAGGGCAAGCGTCACTTTGGCATTCCCCATCGCCTCATACAGTTGTCGGTTGGTATAGATAAACTTCCCTTGCTGTCGGGTGCAGACATGCTGCCAGCCCTGCTCTCCTCCCATCAACTGGTTCAGTTTGTCGGCACAGAATATCTTGTCGTTCGGTCGTCCAAACTCCAACAGGTCTATCTCCCTATCCACTAAGTTTTTCCCTTCCTGATAGCAAGCAGCGTCCACCGCCTCAGGGCACCAGATAACATTTATCTTTTGCCATCCCTCGTTCTTGCCAGAGAATCTCTCCCCGACTCTCTCCGCCGTCTGCCGAGAAGAGAACACCGCCGTCCTCACCCGATGTTTCCTCAACCACCTGCATGTTTTCTCAATGTCGCGAGGCCAGCAGTCCCATATCATAGGCACCACCTCATGCAGCGCATAGTCTGGAAAGGTATCGAACGACAGTGAAAACGCCTCAGCAAACCGCAGCCGTGCCTCTCCCCTCCTCTTCCAGAGCAAAGGCAACTCCCCCCGGAATGCAAACCTATGCAAAACCTTAGGAGGATAATGGCTCGCAGCAACCTTCCCTCCATTCCGTCTCCAAGCCTCAAACGGAGCTTGCTTGAAGTTCAGGAATGTCGGATACAGATAAGGTGCTACTGCACTAAGTGGCGTAAGAACTGTGTTCATTCTAAAAACATTCGTGCGATTCGTTCGATTCGTGTTCAAAATCAAAATCCGTGAGCATCCCTGCCGAACAGGCTCATTCGTGTTATCTGTGAGATTCGTGTTCCCCCAAATCCTTTTCCATTTCTCAATATTTCCATTTTTCCATATTCAACGGCGTTAGCTCTTTTTACTTTTTTACCTTTTTACTCTTTTACCTTTAAGTAAACTCTTTTACCTTTCTTAGAACCATACGTTCGGGAACAGAACACGCAAGACTCTACGCACCTTGTTCTTGCATTGATTATTGAAGGAATCATAATGTTCAATATAGCCAGCTGCACCACTCTGTCCACCAAACTGCACTTGATGACGGAATCTAAAGCTACATGTTTTGTCCTTTCTATACTTCTGTGAAAGTTGATAAATATAACCTTCTGCATCTTTTCCCCAAATACTGTCATTCATATCCCTAAAGCAATCCATCAAATGCTTACGGTAGAAATCTACAGACATCAAAAAGCATCTGGAGTCCCCCCACCTTGAACCATACGAAGTCCCTCTCAGTTTATCATACAACTTGAAATCCTTTACATCGAACATCATCGCCTTGTCCTTGCCTCGCTTCTCCATCTCGCGTATCATCTCTCGTATGTTGAGCATGGGATATCGCCCTGTTATCTTCAGGAAATGAGTACAACCCTGCAAAGTTTCCGACCGCTCCAAGGCGAGTTTAATCATCAGATACTCATTATATCCCTTCCCCTTGCTATTGTCAAAGCCGTAGTCTTCTGACGTGCTACCATCTTGACTTTTACGTAATTGTGGGGGGGGGTGAACTGTAAAATCTCCAACTGCAGGGAGTCCTTGAACTCACGCTCCCAAGGAGAAAGGTCTGCGTCCGAGTTCTCCACCAAGACGACAGGATATTTCCGTCCTATCTTCTGGGCATAATACTGGAGGGTGGAACGATACATTTCCCTCCGCTCCTCCACCGAGAAGCTACTCCCCTTCACCTGAGGGCGAACCGTTGCAGTCAACAATAATGCTATTTTCATTCTTTTTCAATTATCTATCTTGTAACACAGTCGCAATCAAAAGCAAAATCACAACTACTCCTCCCATGCCTCGGGAGACAATCCTGTCATTTCCTGAATGGTATCAGCATCCATACCCATGGCTTTCATTTTCTTCGCTATTTGGATTTTTCCTTCTTTGATTCCCTTCTTGACCCCTTCTTTAATTCCTTCCTTGACACCATCGTTATAACTGCCATCCATCAAGGTCCGCTCACGGCTTACTTTGTCCCAGAACTTGTCGTAGGCACGCAGTTCGGCAGGAGTGAAGGCAGAAATCTTCACCTCCTCCAACGCCTTGCTTATCTCCGGATCTTCAAGCAGTTCAGCAGGAGCCTCCTTGGTTTTGTCATTGATCTCCGTCAGGAAGCGCAGCCAAAGGATGGTCATACGCTTCTCCTTCATCGTGTGAGGTTGGAACTTCGGCAGTTCGATGAATGTGAAACGCAATCCCTCTATCACCTTCTTGGTGTATTTATTATGCACAATACGGTAGTTGTGAATACACTCCTTGATATCCTTCTCAAAGACCTCATTCACCAAGTTAAGCGAATAAACGGGCTGTAAGTCCTCATATTTATACCCCACCTCGGCCTGACTCACATACGCCTTGGAGGCATTGAACAGTACACGCTGCTTGAAAGCATCGGTCCATGCCATTTGCATCTCGACGACAAACTGCCGTCCCAAGACATCCTTGCATCGCACATCCACGATAATATCCTTATGAATAGGGTCTGCGGGAATAAGTTCCGTAGGGAGATACTCTATGCTCTCTATTTGCTGGTCATCACTCAGTGGCAGCAAGGCATTGAGAAGACTTATCAGCAAGTCGGGATGGTTGCCGAATATCTTCTTGAATGTCAAGTCGGCTTTCGGATCCAAATATTTAACAGGTGTTGTCATCATGATATGGTTTTATTCTACATTACATGCAAAGTTACGATTATTCCATGAAACCACCAAGAGATTCTTGGATTTTGTACAAAAATACGAGGCGTTCATGTCACATCGTCTCCACAAGTTTCCACGCTAATATTTTTTTGTCGAACACGGATCTCACGGATTTCACGGATAAGCCTTTTCGGCGTAGAGAATAGATAACAGCTTATTTTACCCAATTCTCTATTTGTATACCTTCTATCCTGGAAAAATGCTTGACGTTGTTGGTAACCATCACCAAGCCTTCTACTACGGAAGTACTACCTATCAGTTACCATATTCCAATTCCGCCACGGTTATCTCAGAGACATAAACCATCTGGGGATCAATCGCAGACAAACGTTTGGCAATTCCTTTTTGATTACGAAAAAGAAATACCACTATATCTGTATCCAACAAATAGCCTTTCATCATGACACTTCGGAATTGGAGGTTCTTGCTCCATGTATATCACTGATGATTTGAGCAGTAGAACGTGTGTCCTGCCACTTTCCCGCAAAATCATCTACCCATGACTTTGCCGTAGAAGAAGAGCCTATCTTCTTCATATTATCTATTATTTGCCATTTCATTCTTTCTGCCAACTCTGTAAAGAATGACAAGTCGGCCTGCGGAATGTAATAGCTTGTGCCATTTGACAATATTGCTGTGCTCATAATGCTATCTCCTATTCTTTTAACCTAAATTCCGCAACTTTATAATTTAATATATTTTATAAGTTCCTGAGCAACAAAAAGCTGCTCAGGATTTTGCCATGTCAAAATTTTCACTTACCTTAGTG
>CAVCDC010000077.1:0-14212 GCA_963600865.1 Firmicutes bacterium CAG:103 | reverse complement strand
TCATGCGAACGACATTGACACCCTTCTGAGGAGCATAAATGCGCTTGCCATCAGCTGTGAAGCGAGCCACCTCGACGGCACCATCAGCAGAAACTTCGGTAATGCCAGTAGCAGGAGTTACAGAAACGGCAAATGCTGTCTCTGCCAACTTACCATTAGAGTTCACCTTGATAGTAATAGTAGCCTCACCTTGTTTCTTAGGAGTGACAACAAGTGAACCATTCTGCATCTTAGCCTCAACAACACTCTCGTCGCTGATAGACTTCACACTCTTCACGATAGCAGCATCAAAGTTATCTGCATCAGTAGCAAGATTCTTCAAGTCAATGGTAGCAGTCTTGTCGACAGCTACTGTCAAGTCACCTACAGGATGAGCAATCACAGGAGCCTCATTGTCTGGGAATACAGGCAATGAAGGGAACCAATAATTAGAAATCATTGGATATTCAGCAAGCTGTTTGCCATCGGCATCATACTTACGAACCACATAAGTTGGATCACTAAAGCCCTTGAACAAGCTGACATATGCTACATCGCTTACAGGATCAACACGGAACGAGCAACCATAGATATAGAACCCGTCAGCAGCATTTGTATAGTCGAGATACGTAGAGAACTGATTGTTATCTATATCATACTTATAGATAGTATAACCACTGAACCAAGAACTGCTACCACCATTCCAGTAGAGTACATTCTGCTGGTTGCTTGCGCAGAAGCAATCAGGAGTCCAAGCATACCAAGAGTTTGAAGGTCCATAAATACCATCAGGCAATTCAATGATGGTTTGTTCCAAAGTATTAGGGTCAAGCTTCACAATTCTGTTGTCTGCCTGTCCTGTACCAGATGCAGCAGCAAGACTCAACCAAAGATTTCCATCCTTAGAAAGGACAACAGAACCAAATCCCCATCCTTCAGGAGCCTCGATGACTTTTTCAACCTTGTCTGTGTTGGCATCAATGACAAGAAGTCCACTCTTCTGGTGTACGGCAAATACACGATCGTTGACACGAATCATGCTACCAACCTGACCGCTATAAAGCTGATCGTAAGCAGAGCCACCACCATTTGTAGTACCCTCGATACTACCTGTGATTTCCTGTTTGTCAAGATCAAGAATATAGATACCATTGCTTGTACCAACATAACCCTTATGCTCATCCACACCAAGGAAAGCACGTCCGTCGGCATTGCTTGAACCAGAGTCATCTGTAGATATAGTCCGAATTTGCTTCTCTACCTTCATGGTCTTGGCATCAAAGATATTGATACGGCCACCTGTAACAGAAGCTCCTGGATCTTTCTCCTGCTTAGACATGATATAGAACTTATCACCATAAATCTGGCCATACTGAGCAGTAGCACCTAATTCCACACCAGAATTCTCTTTCTGAACAACACGATAAACCCACTCACCATCGTCAGTCAAGAAATTGACGGTAGAGTTCTGATGACCATACCAGTCCTCATTTACAATAAATGTTCCCTTAGTATAGTCCGCCTTAGCCGTTTCACTATATACAACCTGGCTTGCACCCGTATGCGTTTCATTTGCATAATTTATTGTATATCCATATATATCTTTTGCCGGGAAAGTGATACCGTCAATGGATGTATTGGCAGGTAAATGATTAAAAAGAGGTCCAGACTTGCAAACCTTATACATGTTTTCATCATACTTATAACAATCGGTCAAGTCTACACCACTTGCATCAGTTGAAAGCAAACGGGTAGCATCAGAAACTGTACCTTTGATAACATTATATCCTAAAGACTTAGCCATTTTATTGAAATCCACGGCATAGTTTGTAGTAGATGATGTAGAACAACTATTGCCCTCAAACTCACAGTTCACAACATGTCCTTCTATCTCATTCACAAATGAAAGAGCCGAAGTACCGACACCACTGTTATTGACGAATGAAGTAGATATCACATTTGCCTTAACGGTAGAAGCTCCTGTTGTTTGATGAATGCAAATCGCTCCTCTTCCAGTTGTACTACAGTTTGCAAAAAGACATCCAGAGATCAAACACTTCTGCTGCTCTCCATCAGAATCAAAGTAAATTGCCGCACCGTCAGAAGAAGCACTGCAATTCAAGAACTTACAATTCTCTACAGTCAAATTAGCACTATAAGCATAAATAGGACGACTCACGCCATCAAATGTAACATCCTTGATGGTGAATGATATAACATCCTCTTCAGGCCATAGCTGGAAACAAGCATCGCCTGTAAGTATTACTCCATTACCAATAATGGTCAAAGACTTCTCAATATAATCATCCGAAAGAGAGACAGATACTCTCTTGCCGAAACAACCAGGTGCAAACTGGATTATATCGCCATCATTGGCACTATTGATATAACCTGCTAATTTCTCACCCTCATTATTATTGGTATCGTCACGATATATAGTATAAGTTTTAGAAGAGCTCGCTCTTGCTGCACGTTGGCGTGTTACTGCGGATGCAGTCTTCTTTTTTACTGCGTATTCCACATTACCACTCATATCATTGCTATACCAGTCAGTCATGTCAGATATATACGCCCAACCGTCAATGCAACCATTTGTCAAATAACGAGAACTTGCCCCAACAGACGAATACTCATAAGCAGCAGGTGCTCCACTGGTAGTCCAATAGCTCCAATAACCATTATACCAACCAGCAGACCATAAGTCTGAAGAATCATTAGAAGTCCAACTATCAAAATCGTAAGCGGTAGTATTATACACACCATCAGTCAAGTTATAGCTTACGCCATCCTTGACAAGCGCAATATTACCATTGCCATTAGCATCATATCCTAAACCACCGATGGCTGTTCCGTATGGTGTATTGCCATACACAAGCGCATAGAAACGAGAATCAGCCTTTGCAATGGCGCGCAACATGGTATCGCCTGTAGGTTTGGCACTACTCTTCCAACGATAGCCCCAAGCTATCTTTCGACTTTTTCCTTGACCATCAGTCCATTTGACAACTAATGCAGAACGACAATCACCTATGCCAACCCAGTACTTGATACTATCAAGGTTGACAACAGGAGTTACGACTGCAGGGGTATTGTTTGCCCCCACTTTTGCTTTGGTGCGTGGCACACCTTGAACATTAGTTTGCGCAAAAGACATCACGCAAACCAACAAAGCAAGCATTACTAAGTATAACTTCTTCATGTTAATAAAATATTGATAAAACATTAAAATTAATTATATTCATTCTTCCAACGGATCATCAGGTATAGATGACTTTACCTCCACATGCAAGTCTTGCGCCCTTGCCACCTCTGTTGAACTCTCACCAAGCCATCCGCAATATTGTCTCACTCCCGTATAGACCCTGATAAAATCGACACCCGGGAGATGCACAGGATTACCTTGTTTATCTACCGCCCAGGAAATGTCGAAGGAACAGAGGTCTTGCTCCGCATTGGGATGATTGTCTACATACCCCCAAGGATAAGAATACAGTACATAATAGGTTCCTATATGACTTTCATCCACTCCATTCTGAGGCAACAGAGTTCCCTCAAACTTCATCTCATCCGCCTTGATCCACTCGGGATAATAGCTCTGTGAATGAAACGAGTTTTTTGCCACATACCCTCTACCCCCATAGTTATCCTGCCAAGGGATATACAAGGTATCAGTCAGCATACCCGTGACATCAGGAACAGGTTTGTGGGCATCATCAGGACGGCGATACGTTATCTCGTAGTTCTTGAGCGTGGTAGGCTTATAATATTCACTGCCCGCCAACTCATACCATTCATCATCATCTGCCACACCATTGCAGTTGCGGTCGAAAGCCACCATCACGACACCAGGTTCTGCCGAACCGCCTTTTTGTTCCTTATAGGCAGGAATGTCGCTATAGAAGGCATTGCCCTTGATAAAGAAGTCCTTCTGTCCTGGTACGTTGATGACCGTATGGTCGAAGCCAAAGGTTACGTACCCTCCATAAGAACCAAGCGAAATCATGACGTCATTGACCAGGTCATCTTCAGCCTTCTGCCTCATAGTCTCCTCGTTGTCACCTTTCTCATAGTTAGGCATCGTGTTGACGAATTGCCCCGGTGCAGGCCGATACTCATACACCTTGGCTGTATAGGGACTATATTCAGTATCCTCATGCACCACCATGACAGGGAAACTATGCTGATAGCCACGGGCACCGTCATCGAGAGTAAAAGTCAGTTTATAGGTGCCCTCCTTCTCTGCAAGGAACACATATTCCCTGTCCGTGCAAAGCAAGGAATCACGTCCATTCTCCGTCCGCATTGTCCAACGATAACTCTTGCCCTCGTAGGCTGGCGAAAGACGGAGTTTGCGCATACGCTCGATATAGTAGTAGTCGTTAAGTCCAGACGACACATTCTCTATGTCGCTGTGACAACTCGACAAACCTGTCCATGCGAGCATCCCTATCATTATGTTACATACACTTGTCTTCATCATCTTTCGTTATTTTGTAAGGAAGCACATGTGGGCAGGAATATCTCCAGCTCTCACACTCCACTTTTTCACGCCATACCGATTATAGCAATGCAGCACACCACTCGACACATAGTTCTTTGCGTCAGTTACGTAGATGTCGTGCGTCTCAGGATGGATGTTGATGCCATACGGAATGGTGATGTCCTTCTCCGTACCATCGGTAATAAACGAATCGCTCACCTTTTTCTTGGTCTTCACGTTGACAATGCCATACGTGATGGTATTCTTCTGTGTGTAGTTGTTCCATTCCGTAGCATAATAGTAGAGCGAATCGCCGCTGATGCAGAAGTTGGAACAAGGGATATTGAGCGTGTCTGTCACCACCATCTCATTGCGCCCGCTCTTCTTTGCCAACACATAGAGATTGGAGTGGATGCTCTGGTAGTCGCCACGAGAGGTTACCCAGAGTTTGCCATACTTATCGGCCTTGACATGATGGAGATTGATTCCCACAGGTATCTTCTCCACTTGCTTGAATCCCTCAATCTCTATCACCGACACAGTCTTGTCGTAGTTGGGCGCCATGTATCCTCCCGAGTTTGCCACATATATATACTGCCCTAACACACAAAGTTCATCTGGTTGGAACCCCACCGTACACTTCGCCACAGGCTTCAGCGAGAGAGTATCAACCTTGTATACTGCCCCCTGAACGGCATCAGGATTAGTGAGTTGCACTGGTCCCACATAAGAAGTGGCATAGGCATATCCCTTGTGAAAGCGCACATAACGCACATTCGGAATATTGATTTGACCTATACGACGGGCAGTACGGGCATCAAGCACTTCTATCTTGTTGGAGCAGTTGATGACAGCATAGATTCGAGAGCCATATATCTGAATATCATTGCCCACATCGCCCAGTTCCTTGATGACTTGCGGATTGCGTTCTGCATAGAGGTTACGCACATAATATCCTTGTGCAAAGTCCACATAGTCGAGAGTGCACTTATTGCTTCCCATATTACCCTCATTGAGCAAATACATGCCTATGATTTTCTGCCCAGGGGTTACCTCTTCAGGAATAATGTCATACTCGGTAGGTACGACCACCTCATCCTCCCGGCATCCCACGAGACATAAACCTATTAATATATATAGCAATCGATTTTTCATTATTTTCTTATCCTTTTGATGCATGATGCCATGATTACATCTCAAATGTGAGCGTGAGACGATAGTTGCGCTTAGGCATCGGATAATTGAGTATCACATCATAGTCTTGGCTAAGGAGATTGTTCACCTCCAGAGCCACACGAGCCTTGTATCCTTTCCAAGCGAAACTCTTCTGTAGGGAGAGGTCGTGGGTATACCATGGCTGAGTATGATTGTAGATGATGTTCTCCTGCTGGTTATATCGCTCACCCGTATAGATGAAACTATAGTTCAATCCCCAAGTACCATAGTCCATCTGCACTACTGCCGAACCACTGTTCCATGGAATGTACGGTATCTGGTCACGGTAATAGGTATCGGCAGGATTGGTTACATCGATAGCCTGCTGGTAAGTATATTGCAGACGGGTGGTAACGAAGAGTTTGCGCAATGGTCGGAGAGTGGCACTCACCTTGGCATCGAGTCCGTTGATATGCACCTTTCCAAGGTTGAGCATCGTCCAACGGAATTGTGCCCCTTTGGGATAGGCGACAATCTTATCGTTCACAAAGTTACGATAGCCATCCACCTGAACAGCCCATTCATACAGCAGTCCCTTCATGCTATGACTAAAATAAGCTATACCTACATCATACTGGGTAGTATATTCCGGATTGAGCTTTGAGTTTCCCATCTCTGCATAGTAGAGGTCGTTGAAGGTTGGCATGCGGAAACTCTTCTTATAGAAGGCACGCAAAGAGAAACCCTCATTTCGGAACGGTTTATAATAGAGAAACAAGGCTGGTGTCCAAGTATTCTTGTCGGCTGGCGACTCCGCATCCCTTGTCACGTCATGCACATAGTTATATACCACGCTACCCTGCATTTTGAATCCGCCCCAAGACAGTGCTGTTGCCAAGGATACGATATGATTCCAACGGGTAGGATGCACAAAGCCATACATGTCGGCATCCATGTTATTCCACTGGAAGTCGTATGCTCCCGACACCTTCCACCAAGAGGCTATGTCGTATTGATGTTGTGTTGACAGATAGAATTCTTTCTGACGATACACATTGTCTATCATCATCACCGTAGTATCCTTGTTGACATACTTGGTTAAAAAGTAAGAATACTTCGCCATCAACTTAGTCTGATGTTTTGGCGAAAATTGTTTCTGTATATATCCCTGGATAAAAGAATTGTTATCGCTGATGCGCTCGCCACGTCTCCATACATTGTTGACAATGGCACCTGGCACACCGCGTTCCGAAGTATAGTTGTATGCCTTCAGCATCCATTCTCCATCCTTGATATCACCAAACAACGCCCCCTCCAAGCGGGTAGCTCGAATATCACCATTCTGTCGCACCGCCGTGGTATCATACATGATTTCGTCGGTCTTCACCGCTTTTCTACGATAACGGAACTTATACTTGCCACTGCTGCTGAGCCATTCGCCGTTAAAGGATGCCTTCACCTTATCAGAGAGTTTCAGTTCGATGAGCAATGAAGGGTTTATTAGGTCAAACGAACCCGTCTTGAACTTAGCTTTCAGATTGTAGCTCTTCCCCTCATCAAACTCAGGCACACGAGTCTGCAGATAAACCGACCCCGCAGAGGCAAACTCCTTGGCAGCTTGGAATATCTGACTTTTCTGTCCATTATAAAGCGAAATGGTCTGCATATTGTCAAGCGAATACATCCCTAAATCCACCTGTCCATTCTGCGCATTGGAAAGTTCTATGCCATCATAGAACACCCCCACATGGTTAGTGCCCATGGAACGGATGTTGATGGTTTTGATACCCCCAACTCCCCCATAGTCCTTGAGCTGTACACCCGAGAAAAATCGCAGGGCATCAGCAACACTCATGGAGTTGAGTCGTTGCAGTTCGTCACCTGTCATCACCTGTGCAGGAATTATACTCGGGGAATTGTGACCCACCACGACCACCTCCTTGATGGCATGAATACTATCCAGACTGCCCACATGCTTCTGAGCATATAGCACACCACTTGCCACCATACCAAGACAGCATAGCAGTAATCTCTTCATTCTCATATATCACTATATATCTACAATATGTCTCTCCATCACGAACCCATCCCACGGGGTTGGATAGAATCATCCCTCATCACACGATGTGACAAAGGACGGCAACGGCAGGTCTTCTGGCTCGCATCCCGTCATAGCCTTTCCTTTTGTCTCAGACACGAAAAGCCTGACCCTTGGCAAGCGGTCTTCCCGAAAAAATGTCAGTGACCTCTCAAGCTTGCCAACCCTCCCTCTTCCCTTTGCTAAAGGGGCTGAAAAGGAGGATGGACGCATACAGCAGCGGGACTGCCCAGGCCTCTCACCTGGTTCCCTTTTAATCGCCCTCACACTGCCGCCTATACATCGGGGCAGTGCCGGTGCGAACCAATCGCAAATGCAAAGGTACAACAAATAAGAGAAAAAACCTACGATTTACTTGCCATTTCGAAAAAATATAAGTAATTTTGTCGCAATGTTTCAAATCATACTACATAAAAACAACAAAAACAATATAACTTCATCATCTATTAACTAACATGAAAGAAACCTCAAAAAGACTTTCAGGCTACTTTGACTGGCATAAAGCCATCATCGTTGCCATCACGGGTCTCATCACCCTCATCGTATGGAACCTCCCCATCGACTGTTTCGGCATAGAAGACCTTACCGTAGTACAACAGCGCGTCATCGCCGTCTTCGTCATGGCCGTGCTGCTCTGGCTCACGGAAATGATTCCGGCATGGGCCACCAGTGTTACCATCATCTCCATCCTACTGTTTGGCGTATCCGACTCGGCAGTCAACATCATGCAAGGGTCGCAAGGAGAATACGGCAACCTGCTGGAATACCAAGGTATCATGTCGTGCTTTGCCGACCCCACCATCATTCTCTTCCTCGGCGGATTTGTCATGGCGATAGCCGCCACCAAGAGCCGACTTGACATACTCATGGCTAAGACACTCATTGCCCCCTTCGGCAAAAAGTCGGAAAACGTACTCTTGGGATTTATGCTCATCACGGGCATCTTCTCCATGTTCATCTCCAACACCGCCACGGCTGCCATGATGCTGACGTTCCTCACACCTGTGTTCAAGGAACTGCCTGCCTCTGGAAAGGGGCGTGTAGCACTGACCATGGCAATCCCCATCGGTGCCAACTTGGGCGGTCTCGGAACGCCTATCGGAACGCCTCCTAACGCCTTTGCCTTCAAGGAACTGACAGACCCCAACGGTCTGAACCTTGACTTAGGATTCGGACAGTGGATGTTAGTCATGACGCCACTCGTCATCGTTCTCCTCATATTGGCATGGTTCATACTGAAAAAGATGTTCCCGTTCTCACAAAAAACCATCGAACTGAAGATAGACGGCGAGATCGAGTTCAACTGGCGTACCATCGTCGTCGCTGTCACCACCATCGTGACCATACTGCTGTGGGTGTTCGGAAAAGATTGCTTTCGTATCAACGCCAACACGGTAGCTATGCTTCCTATCGCCGTATTTGCCGTCACAGGAGTCATCACAGCAGATGACCTGAAGGACATCGACTGGTCTGTCATCTGGATGGTGGCAGGAGGTTTTGCCCTCGGTCTCGCCATGAACAAAACCGGACTGGCAGAGAACGCAGTGAAGAGTATCCCGTTCGGTTCGTTCAACCCCATCGTAATCATGGTTATATCCGGACTGGTATGTTTCGGACTGAGCAATTTCATCAGCAACACCGCTACAGCAGCCCTGCTCATCCCTATACTCTGTGTCGTATGCAAGGGAATGGGATCGACACTCGACAGCATCGGAGGTACTTCCACCATCATCATCGGCATAGCATTGGCGGCTTCTTGCGCCATGTCGCTGCCAATATCCACACCACCTAATGCCATCGCCTACTCTACGGGACTCATCCGACAGAGCGACATGGTAAAAGCAGGACTCACCATCGGTGTGCTCAGTATGGTGATTGGCTACGCTACCCTCATCACGTTCTGCAAGACTGGAATACTGTAGAAAGGTAAAAAGGTAAAAAAGTAAAAAGGTAAAAGGTAAAAAACAAAAGGGCAATAAACTTAAATAGGTAAAACATAAAAAAAATGAAGAAGATTGTCATCGGCATTGACGTGGGCATTTCCACCACCAAGATTGTTGGGATAGACAGCAACGGACGCGTCATCAATCCCATACGCATCAAAGCCACCGACCCCATCACGTCGCTCTATGGAGCTTTCGGCAAATACTTGCACGACAACGAAATCGGACTTGACGAAGTAGAGCACGTCATGCTCACTGGTGTGGGCTCGGCATACGTCAACGGTCCCATCTACGGACTCCCTACGTCGAAGAGTGAGGAGTTCATAGCCGACGGATTAGGAGCCAAGTATGAAAGCAAGATAGACCGCATGATAGTGGTAAGCATGGGTACGGGAACATCACTCGTGAAATGCGTCGGCGACGACATCAAGCACATAGGCGGAATAGGCATCGGAGGCGGAACACTCGCCGGACTGAGCCGCATCATGCTCAAGACCGACGACATCAAGCAGATCGTAAACTTGGCAAAGGATGGCGACGTGTCGAAAATAAACCTGCTCATAGGTGACATCAGCGCCAAGCCTCTTCCAGGACTGCCCATGAATGCCGTGGCATCACTCTTCAGTAATGCCAAGACCAACGCCACAAGAGAAGACATCGCCAAGGGACTTATCTGCATGGTTCTGCAGTGCATCGGGTCGGCAACCATCCTCTCCTCACTCGAATCGGGCATCAAAGACTTCGTGCTCATAGGCAATCTCACTCTCTTGCCTATGTGCCGAGAAGTATATCCAGACATGGAAAGCCTCTACGGGGTAAGGTTCCACATACCCAAATACGCAGAGTTCTGCACTGCCATAGGAGCCGCCTTGGACTACAGACGCAAACAGACAAAAGCATAGGTATTTTTAGTGGTTTGGATAGCAAAATCACGCTTTATTTCTCCAACTGCTTACAACACAATAAGTTAATCGTTTTGGATAACCATATTTTTATAAAGTTATCCAAAACTTTTTCTTTTTATACTGAATATCAATGACTTAATATTTTTTAACAACACAAAAGTTATCCAAAACGCACAACTTTAGGATAACTTTTGTAACTTTGCAATGACCAAAAAGGAGGTTCATTCCCTCCCTCTTGGCATAAAAAATTAATAGTAAGCTATTTATATTCTAACCTTAAAGTAAAACGAGAAATGATACAGACTGTAGTTAAGCGAGACGGACGCATCGTTGGCTTCAACGAGCAAAAAATAATGGCTGCCATCCGTAAGGCAATGCTCCACACAGACAAGGGTGAAGACGCTGGGCTCATTGAGCAGATAACCGACCATGTGGCATACCGCGGCAAGAGCCAAATGAGCGTGGAAGCCATACAAGATGCCGTCGAACTGGAGTTGATGAAAAGTGCACGCAAGGATGTGGCACAACGCTACATCGCCTACCGCAACCAAAGAAGTATAGCGCGCAAGGCAAAGACACGCGACGTATTCATGAGCATCGTCAACGCCAAGAACAACGACATCACCAGGGAGAATGCCAACATGAACGCTGACACTCCCGCCGGCATGATGATGAAGTTCGCCTCCGAGACTACCAAGCCTTTCGTCGACGACTACCTCCTCTCTGAGGAAGTACGCGACACCGTCCTGCACAACTACCTGCACATACACGACAAAGACTACTACCCCACCAAGAGTCTTACCTGCGTACAGCACCCTTTGGACATCATCTTGAAGCACGGATTCACCGCTGGGCACGGTTCGAGCCGTCCCGCCAAGCGCATAGAGACAGCTGCCGTGTTGGCATGTATCTCTCTTGAGACCTGCCAGAACGAGATGCACGGCGGACAGGCCATCCCAGCCTTCGACTTCTACCTTGCGCCCTATGTGCGCATGTCCTATCAGGAAGAAGTGAGAAACCTTGAGAAACTCACAGGAAAAGACTTGAAGCATCTGTACGACATAGAGATAGACGACTATATCCAGCGCGACCTCGACAACTTAGAGGGTGACGCACGCCTGGAGCAGCACGCCATCAACAAGACCGTGAACAGGGTACACCAGGCCATGGAAGCGTTCATCCACAACATGAACACCATCCATTCACGTGGCGGCAACCAAGTGGTGTTCTCCAGCATCAACTATGGTACTGACACCAGCGCAGAAGGACGTTGCATCATGCGCGAAATACTGGAAAGCACATACGAGGGTGTGGGCAACGGCGAGACTGCTATCTTCCCCATACAGATATGGAAGAAGAAACGCGGCGTGAACTATCTGCCCGAGGACCGCAACTACGACCTCTACCAACTGGCATGCAAGGTGACGGCACGACGCTTCTTCCCCAACTTCCTTAATCTCGACGCTACCTTCAACCAGAACGAGAAGTGGAGAGCTGACGACCCTGAGCGTTACAAGTGGGAAATAGCCACCATGGGATGCCGCACACGTGTCTTCGAGGACCGCTGGGGCGAGAAGACCAGTATAGCACGCGGAAACCTCAGCTTCTCTACCATCAACATCGTGAAGCTCGCCATCGAGTGCATGCCCATAGAAGACCGCAAGCAGCGCATCGACATGTTCTTCGCCAAACTTGACAATATCCTGCAGATAACTGCCCGTCAGCTCGACGAGCGCTTCCAGTTCCAGAAGACCGCCATGGCAAAGCAGTTCCCTCTGCTCATGAAGTACCTGTGGACGGGTGCCAGCGAACTGAAAGGGGAAGACACCATCGAGAGCGTCATCAACCATGGAACACTCGGCATAGGATTCATCGGATTGGCAGAGTGTCTGAAAGCTCTCATCGGCAAGCACCACGGAGAAAGCGAGGAGGCACAGGAGTTAGGACTGAAGATCGTCACCTATATGCGTGACCGTGCCAACGAATTCAGCGAGCAGTATCACCACAACTACTCCATCCTCGCAACACCAGCAGAAGGACTGAGCGGAAAGTTCACAAAGAAAGACCGCAAGCAGTTTGGTGAAATCCCCGGCGTAACCGACCGCGAGTATTACACCAATTCCAACCATGTGCCCGTATACTATAAGTGCTCTGCCATGAAGAAGGCGCAGATAGAGGCTCCTTACCACGATCTGACACGTGGCGGACATATCTTCTACGTGGAGATAGACGGCGATGCCACACACAACCCATCCGTCATCGCCAGTGTGGTGGACATGATGGACCGCTACAACATGGGATACGGCTCTGTCAACCACAACCGCAACCGCTGCCTGGACTGCGGATACGAGAACGCTGACAGCGATATCAAGACCTGTCCCAAGTGTGGAGGAAGCCACATAGACAAACTGCAGCGCATCACTGGCTACCTCGTCGGTACCACCGATCGCTGGAACAGCGGAAAGTTAGCAGAGCTGCACGACCGCGTTACACATATTGACACGCCGAAGAAGTAAGTACAAAAAGACAAGAGAAGAGAGAGGGCGAAGGATTATTTCCCTCTCTCTTCTCATTTAACAAGATAGAGCATGATCAGCATATTAAGTATAGTACATGACACGATGGTAGACGGACCAGGGTTCCGCACCTCCATCTATTGTGCCGGCTGTCCCAACCATTGTCCAGAGTGCCACAACCCGCAGTCGTGGGATATCAAGGCTGGCACCATGACAACGACAGAGGAACTGATGGAAGAAATCATGAGCGACCCCTTTGCCAATGTTACCTTCTCGGGAGGGGACCCGATGTTTCAGGCGAAAGGCTTCGCCGAACTGGCAAGAGCCATCAGACAACAAAGCAACAAGAACATCTGGTGCTATACTGGTTTCAAATATGAAACATTGCTGAAGTCTCCAGAACAGAAAGAACTTCTCAGCCTCATCGATATTCTCGTAGACGGACCTTTTGTCAAGGCTCTTGCCGACCCAGACCTATTCTTTCGCGGAAGCAGCAACCAACGCATCATCGATGTCAAGCGTTCTTTGGAAGAAGGAAGAGTGGTAGAGATACACCTATCCAAGGAACATCCTGCACCATAGAAACACCTTTTTAAGAATACAGAGCCTCTCTATCAGCACTTGAGTTCGAGCGGAAGTTAAATGAGTTTGCTGACTATGCTCAGCAGAGTTGCTGACTATAGTCGACAGACCTGCTGACCCGGCTCAGCAGAGCTGCTGAGCATAGTCAGCACGCCGAAGAATGTATGCTCTTGCACTCGGAGATATACTTAACTTGACCCACAAATATACTCTACAGAACTGACTTAAGTGGCACCACCAGCGCCTTATGCCTATGATTCCCCAGAAAAGCAAAGAAAAGAAAGAGGCAGACGATGCCATGCCCGACTATATCACTTCTGGAGAGACTATAGTCATTGACCATCGAGGCTATACCTCGTTATAAAACACCCAAGTAATGATAAAAATTGCCGACTTTCCCTTGGCGGTTTGAGGGGAAAAGCGTATCTTTGCATAAGATTGGCGGCATCTCAGCAATTGAAGCGAGTTTCATTGCGTTCGATTTGCACAATCTTTGCATAAGAACGATTAAAGCATACGATTATGGCAAGTTATATCCGATTTGACTGGGCGAT
>CAVCDC010000076.1:0-14352 GCA_963600865.1 Firmicutes bacterium CAG:103 | reverse complement strand
TTCTTGAACGAGAACGCGACGAGCGTCTTGCGCGTATCAATGAAGACAGACAGGTACAAATGCAGGACAAATTAATTTCGCTGAATCTGATAACAATCATATAAACAACAATTTAACAAAGTAGGCCATGATAACAGTTGGACTGGATTTCGGAACTCACCAAAGCAAGGTGTGTATCGAACAAAAAGAAGGGGCAGAATTGAGCTATGAGTTCTTCATGTTCAAGGATGCGGACGGCAAGGAGCAATTCACCTTGCCCAGTATCATTCATGTGGATAGTGATGGTCGTATGACTTATGGTTATTTGCCCAACAAGTTGAAGAGAGGCAAGATTATCCGCTACTTTAAGCAAGCCACTTTCACAAGCGTTGGAAACTTCCCACAAACTGAAGCCATCAATTATTCTATATGGTACATGGCCTACATATTGTTTGACCTGGAAGAACTTTTTGGACAGGATTTTGCCATACAAATGGGTGTTCCTTCTGATGGAACGAGCCATAGAAACCGCCAACAGTTGGCCGTCAGAATATTGTTGAGTGCATACAGATTGGTAGAGGAAGTCTTTGAAAACGATAAAGAATCGTTCTTGAAGGCTACTATATCAGAATTGAAGACAGCCACCGAGTTGCTGCCATACAGCGATGAAAAGAAAGAGGATTTTGGCATCCTTATTTTCCCAGAGGCTTATGCTTGCCTAATGCCCCTTGTCAAATCGCAGAAGATTGCAACAGGAATGTCCCTGATGGTTGATATAGGCGGTGGTACCACAGACATTTCGTTCTTTACCATTGAGAAAGGAAAGCCACAGGTATATCGTTTCTATTCCATCAACAAAGGATTGAATTACCTTACAGAAGCAGACGCAACGAATGATACACGACATGATTCCAACGTGAAGGACTTTAGCGAAATCAATGTCGAACGTCAGTCTGCCTTTACCTCTGAGTTGAATCAAATCTGTATCAATTTAAGGGAAGCCTTGAAAAAAGAGTTCAAGATGCAAAGCGAATTGCCTATGCAAAGACTCACAGACGCTCTAAGTGCCCGCCCATTGGTTTATTCTGGTGGCGGTAGTACGTTTGGAAAACTCCGTCAGCCGCATTTGGGATTCAAGGACATTATCCATATTTCAGAAAAGGAGTGGCACTCCGAGGTAATGAAGGACATGAATATCATAAATGCAATGAAATTATGCCCAATTCTCTCTACTGCCTATGGGTTGTCTATCAGTGTTACTGATGACAAAATCAGATGCAAACCGTTCCGTGATATTTTTGACGAAGTACGGAAATGGACTGTAGAGAAAAAGCCTAAAAAGTATGTATATGGTGGAAGCATCAGTTCTGATGGTTTCGATTATGGAACAGATTATGACGCATTGAAATAACGTATGGCAGACATCGACACACAAAACAAACTGAAGACCTTCCTGCTCCACACGAGGCGGAAGACGGAGGGACAAAGCGAGGCGGTAATCCGCTTTGCTGAGGATGTCTTGCCCCTTTTCATCCGCAAATATCTTGATGCAGACTTTGTGGACATTTACTCCCAGACGAGACACGAGGTATATGCCAACTGGAGGGAGAGTGTCTTCGACATTTCTGAGGCAAACAAAGAAAATGTGGCTGCCGATGACCAATATACAGAGACGTTGAAGCTGCTTGCCGACTTCTATGACTCAACCACTTTCAAAGGCAAACAGAAAGCCATACTGACTGAGTTTGAAAAAGTTGGCAAGAAGACCGTTGCAAAGAAACAACCGAAGAAAGACATACAGCAACCCGACCCTCTGCTGCCAGAACAAGACGGACAGGATAGCCTGACGGAGGGGAAAATAAGACAGGTGAACGTGACAAGGCACGAGCGCAACCAGCGATTGCGACAACTGTGCCTGGCACATTACGGGTATGTATGCCAAGTTTGTGGAATGGACTTCGAGTCGCGCTATGGGGCGATAGGCAAAGACTTCATTGAGGTTCACCATCTCAACCCGATAGCCGACACCGACGGCGAACATGCCCTTGACCCCGAGCAAGGTCTGGTGCCGCTCTGCAGCAACTGCCACTCCATGATACATCGTGGAGGGAAAGACGGTAAGCCCATGACCCTTCGGACGCTCAAAGAGATTTATCAAACGCATAACGACAAAAAAGATGGCCGATGAACTAAGAAACATACTGGAACGATTCAACCCCGACGAACCTTATGTTTGGCGGTTGCGCATCGATGATGAGACCTACCAATTGTTGGAAGCCTACATCGCCAAGAATAGTGCGTCCATGAACAAGGACATCACGGAAAGCGACGCTCGTCTTGTCATCGTGTACTTGGCTGAATGGTACAGGCGCATATACAAAGGTTCGGAAACGGGACAGACCAATGCTGCCGACGATATAGACCTGAAAAAATTGTGGGAGGTATCGGGAATCAGAACTGACCGCTATGTCTATCAGACCGAGGCTGGTACACGGCTTTGGAAATACTCCATCTATGTATTGGGCGGACTTGCCGTGCGCCACGAGTTGGGAAGGCACGACAATGGACGCTTCCTGAAAGCACTCTGTCGTCTGTTTCACGGTGAGGACTACACACTCGAAAATCTGGACGACGAAAGCCGTGCCGTAGCCTTCCGACAGTCAATAGCCAGGGAGCATAGCCTGTACGAGTATCTGAAAGAGATACTTGACGGTACGGGTGAGCAACACCGTGACAAGGAGACATTGACTCTGATGGATGCCATCCGCACCGCCAACGACGAGGTATTGCGCAAGAAATTCACTCTGGAATGGATTGTGGTAAACCAACCTGCTTCACCCTATATGAAGCGGATGCTTCGGGTAGCTCTGAAGCCTGAACAAATAGGAGGCGGACTGCACCAATATCTACGGTTCGACCGTCTTCGCGTCTGGGGAGTTCCAAACCCCGAAGAACTGCGCAATCTCTTCATTGGCATCCGATGGAGAAACGGTGATGTGTGCATACAGGATTTGGACAAACGGAATCCACTCCTTGTATTATCCAACACCACCAATGGCTTTGTGACCTGGGGCGCAGAGGAACGAGTCGCTACGGAGCGCAACATTCCTGTAGAGACATTCACCCATCTCGACATTGTGGCATACGACAATCAGGGCAACGAGTGGACGGCACAGACAGAAGAGGCGGCATCGTGGATGCAATTGTGGCGCATGACTGACAGCTACGACCGCTGGACCAGCAAGCAACAGGCACAGCATGCAACCGCCGTGGTGTTTACAAGCGATTGGCACAGTACGACTCCTGCTGATATGCAAAAAGTATTCAAAGACAAAGCCGGAAATACAGGTGCCTCATGGAACTGGTGCTACATCCAAAGCGACATTACACTTACCGACAGCAAGGGGCTGTCTACAACGCTCTACAACAGAAACGGATACGACCAAGTGTTTGCCGTACTGCATAAAGACACGATATGCTACAAGGAAGGTGGACTTGTGACAGTATGGCAAGAGGACGAAGAGGAAGGCCAAGCCGAAGAACGCTATCCGCTTATATTCGGACGGGACGACCTCCATGTGCGCCACTTCCACACAAAGGATGCTATTACAGAAGCTGAGATGGAAGCGGAAGAGACGTGCCACGATGTGCAGTTCAAACATAACGGACGGTATGAGGATTGGACAGAAGACAATCAACCGCCCTACGGATTGGTACAACTGCGCATCGCGGAAAAGAATGTTGTCTATCGCATGACAGCTTACTATTTGAACGGTCCCATCCGCCGATGCTTCGACACCGCCACCATATTATATAAGGACTTGAACGGAGAAACTTGTACTTTCCAAGACCATATAGAAAAAGGTGGACAACCAATAGAACCCACCGTGACATTGCGTATAGGCAACTGCGAAGTGGAAGTTTACCGACCTACCTTGACAAAGGAATTCTATCTTGACGGAGAGGTTTTGAAATACATCGAAGACGGTGAAGAGTTTACGTTGCCTTGGATATACAAAGACCGCATACGAATAGCGGATTTCAGCGCACAAGGCTTCCAACAATACGACTGTGGCAATTTGGTTTCACCATTTGCAACCTTTGACAAATCGGAAGACAACCAAGCCTTGTATCATCTGAGCAACCGAACCCATTGGGATGCCACGACGTTTGATGCTGACGCACCACAATGGTTGAGAATATGCTTGGCAAAGGATTCATCTAAGCCAAGGGCTGAGTTGCCCTTGTTGAAGTGGAACATCTATCAAGACAAAGACCCGCAACCTTTTGTCTTTGAGGATGGTTATCAGAAGCAGAAAGGCGAAGTGATATTCATGGATGCACATAAGCCTGATACAGACCTCAGCTTCTTCTATACCGAACCAGGAAGACCTGATATGTTCGGTGGAAAGAAGACTAAGAATGTCGAGATGAAATGCTTTGAGACGGCTGTAAAGTATCAAACGTATTTCTCTGGCTATCATCCTATCAGGCAGATGGCACAAAGAGGTGAAACGAACCAAAAACTCATCAGCCAACTGAAGGAGCGTTATGGTGAGACATTGTCCGAAGACCTTAGACAAGGACTGACGAGATTGGTTGACGAATTTCAGTTGGATATAGAAAAATTAGACATCAACTTATAATACGACATCAATATGAAGTTTGCAAAACTTTATCACGATAACCACGAAAGTGTGGAACGCGCCCTTGCCGCCATGTGGTGCGGAGAGACAGGCAATGCCAGTCAGGCAGAATATGCAAAAAAACTACAAGACGAGATAAACAACGTGTTTGCTCCCGATGATGCCATGCCTGTGGTGCAGTGCATGAACTCATACGAGGCTGTACACTCTGTGCCGTCAGAGGAGGCGAAAGCGTTGGTGGGAGGCTTGTGGAAGGCTACCAAGTATGCCCCCTACGAGCACCAGTATCAGTGTTGGAAAACCTTGTTGAAAGACAAGACCGCAGATGGTCTGCCGATGTCTGTCTGTGTGACCACCGGTACTGGATCGGGTAAGACGGAGTGCTTTATGATGCCATTGGTAAAGGACTTGGTGGATAACGGAAAGCAGGACCAAGTACAGGCTTTGTTCCTCTATCCGCTCAACGCCCTGATGGAAGACCAGAAGCAACGACTGGAAGAACTATTGGACGGCACAAACCTTACCTACACCGTATTCAACGGTGACCTGCCTGAGCAAGAACCCGCTGCTGATGACCATTCTACCAATGCCGAGCATACGAGAAAACGCATACAGCAGATACGTGGATGGGACGAAAAGACAAAGGACTACAAATTCAAGCACCTGCTCTACACCCGAGCACAGGTAAGAAAGGATCCGCCCAACATTCTGCTTACCAATCCCACGATGCTGGAATACATCCTACTGCGTGCCAAGGACGCAGTACTGACCAATCCCGCCTTGAAAAGCCTGAGGTGGGTGGCAATAGACGAGACGCATACCTATACGGGAGCAGGTGCCGCCGAACTCGCCATGTTGCTGCGCCGTGTGTTGCTTGCCTTTGGCGTATCGGCAAACAGCGTTCGCTTTGCCACCTCGTCTGCGACATTCGGCAACGGTACAAATCCCGAGGAGGAAAAGAAACAACTGCAGAAGTTCATCGGCGGCATTACCGGTTTGCGCACAGACCAGGTGAATGTGGTCGGTGGCAAGCGAATCGGTGAAGACTTCATACCAGACAATGCCGACGGAAAGAAGTGGCGCATGCTTTTTGACAGGGAATATGTGCCGCTGAATGAGATGATAACGGATGGCAAAACTATCGAGGATAAGCTCGCCCTGCTGGATGAGCTTTGCGACCGTGTACCCATGAGCGCCGGCATACCGATGCTCAAGGCTAAAGTGCATTATTTCTATCGTGTGCCCAACAATGGCCTGTATGTTCGCCTGACTGAACACGAGAACGGTGCGTTCAAGCTCTACACCATGAACAATGCAAAGGAGGACGAAAAGAATGACCCCTTGTTGGAATTGAGCCGCTGCAAACATTGTGGCGAGTACGTGGCATTGGCGCAAATCAACAACCAACCGGGTGATGACTTCGGCAAATACAAGGCTGTGGAGCGTGAGGACAGCGATATGTTTGACCTTGCGGATGAAAGTGACGAGGAACAACAGCAGCCATTGGCCATCATTGGACTCTCGGACAAGGACAACGAGAACGGCGACAATAACGTTTCCATGGAAGTGACAAACGGAAAATTGCTTTCCTCTGTTTCAAGACAGACTTTGAACGGTGGTTGGCATCTTGTGGTGAACACCAAGTGCCGTTGCCCACACTGCAACAGTAAACTGACAAAACGCAGAAACAGTGACGAGGATCTGGACAAGGATATGGAAGAGACGGCTGACAGTGCCTACCTGATGAAGTTTAGGACATCCCCGGAATTTATATCCCGCCTGATGGCTCCGTCTGTACTCGACAACCTTGACAAAGTGAACACTGCGGACAGTGAAAAGATTGTACTGCACGATGGACAGCAATATATCAGTTTTGCAGACAGTCGCCAAATGGCAGCCAAGGCCACCATGAAGCAGAACCTGGAACAGGAGCGCGACTGGGTGTATAGCCGCATCTTCCACGAACTTTGCCGCAGAGCTGAACGACAAAATGCGGTGGATGCAGAAATCGCCAAGTTGCAGGCAGAATTGCCCAACTGTGCAACAGATGTAACGAAGTTGATGGAGATAGCTGGCAAAATCCAGACACTCCAAAAGTCGAAGAAGCCGTATCTCACATGGATGGAAATAGCCAGCTTGCTAAAGAACGACACACTCAGCAAGGTGTTCTGTGTACAGTTTGTGAAGCGAAGCGGCGACAGCGAGGAGCTTGATGTGAACGGGAACATTCGCAACGAAGTGATGGACAAATACATACAAAGCATCATGGTTATGTATCTGTCTTCACGCCCTGTATCAGCCGCTGCTCCTGAAACGTTGGGAATTTTCTGTACTTGCTATCCTCAGATGGAGCGCATCGAGTTGCCAACGGCAGTGGAACGATTCAATATGAATATACACAACGAGGAAAACAAAATCAGCCAGGAAGATTGGCATCATCTCATACAGATTTTCATGGACTACACGGTGCGTTCCAACCAGTCACTGTATCTGAAGATAGCTGACACTAATCCGATAGACATATTTGCCTGTGAGCGTTTTGCCACAGAAAAGCCACGCCGTCGTCCTGTCAAGAAACCAGTTCTCGACCCGAAGAAGATGTCGAATGCCCGTACGGTGCGTTTCATCACCGAATTGTTGAAACAGGACAAGGGCGGCAATGCCACAGAAGCTTACCGTGAGAATTTCGACCTTATCAATGATGTGATGGAAGCCCTGTGGGAAGACGTAACCCGTGAAGGCAGTGAACTGCTACAACTGTCGCAGTCGTGGGACAAGGATGCACAATGCTATGTAACTGACAAACAAAAGGATGGCAATCCACCTTATCGTTTGAACTTGAAGAACTTGTGTTTCAAGCTCTACGACGACGTGTATTTGTGTGACACCAATACAGACTCTTCTCTGCACCACACAGTATGTTTGCGTCCGATAGAGAACCACTTCAAGAATTTCGCTCCCTATCTTGGCGGCAACAAGGTATGCTTGCTCAAAGAAGAATGGCACGAGAAATGGACGGTGTTCCCAACAGAGGCTCACATGTCGAAAGAAGAAGTGCGCGCATGGGCCAAAGACAACAGAAAGATACTCTGGAACAACCATATTTGGGGAGAGAACGGCGTTTTTGAAAATCGCCTGACTGACATTTATGCGAAGCCCAACCTTTTCATTCAGGCTGAGCACACGGCACAAGTTGACAAGGATGTGTCACGAACCTTGCAGTCTGACTTCAAGGAGCATACCATCAACATCCTCGCTTGCTCCACCACCATGGAGATGGGTGTGGACTTGGGTAATTTGGAGGTAGTGATGCTGACCAGTGTTCCGCCCATGCCTTCCAACTACAAGCAACGAGCAGGAAGAAGCGGTCGTAACAACAAGGTGAAGAGTGCCTGTATCACACTGTGTGGAAGTGATGCCATCGGATTGAGAACGTTGTTTACCCCGATACCAACCATCATCAGCCGCCCTGTATGTGTACCCATGGTCGATTTGATGAGTCCGCAGGTGGTGCAGCGTCATGTCAACTCTTATCTTATCCGCTCGTTTGGTGTGTTCAAGGATGGCGACTGCGGTGGACGACTCACGCAAGCCGTTTACAATTATTATTCCAACTTCATTGGAAGAAAGGATGGCAACCATGCGATTGTGGTGCGTCCTGATGACAATGCGGAGTGTTCGCCAAACGACAAGTTGGGCGAACAGGCTGGTTCCATGTATGAGGTGTTCAACCAAAAATGTATGAATGCCCTCGATGACAACATCCGCAAAGGACTGGAACAATTGCTGCGTGAAACCGTCTATGACGGAATGGTGCCAGAAGTGGTAGATAACGCACTGAAAGACAACAAGCGATGCTATACGGAACTCAGCAGAAAACTGGAAGACTTGAAGTTTGCTTTCAAGGATGCCACAAACGACAAGTTCCGTACGTTGCTGAAAATGCAATATTATGAGGTATTGCTTGAACGTTTGCTCAATTTTTGGGCAACCCATCGCTTCACTCCTAATGCCAATATGCCAGTTGAGGTATTGTCTCTTGATCTCAATAGTTTGGGGTCAACTGCCGCTTACAGAACTACGCTGTCTTCCAACCCTTCTTACGGTTTGCGAGAAGCAATAGCACAATATGCGCCAGGCAACAGTATCGTTGTGGATGGAGTGGTCTATGCGGTAAGAGGCGTGCAGTTTGCCAATATGTACCAGGGCGCACGCTCATTCAAGCAGATATACAGGAATTCTGAGAAATGCGTGATTAACGATTCGACCTCCCTCGACAACAAACAGCGGTGGAGCGTGAATGGGAAGGAAGGATTGGAACTGGTGCAGCCCGTAGGCTTTGTACCCGACATGAACGAGGACAAGAGTCGTGTGATAGACAACAATAGATATACACACGTCAATGCCCAGTTGATAGGAACGACAGACTGGGCTGACCTCGTGACAGAGCCACACTTGTTCTCAGTGAGGAGCAATCGGGACTCTGGCTATGCCAATATCCTCTATTACAACGAGGGCATTGGCTATGGATATTGTATGTGCGCCAAATGTGGACGAACAGTCCTTGAAAATGACGTGGCAGACCCAGACGACACGCTTGGCAGTTTGCCATACGACATGAACACTCGTGTGCATAAGAAGAAAAATCCTGATGATCCCGACAAACCGCTCTATCATTTTGCCGTATCGGGCAAGGATGCAAGAAAGTATTGTGTAGGCTCGCATGATGCTACGTCCATCAGACGTAATGTGATTATCGGCGGACTGATACAGACTGATTTCTCAGAAATAAGAATACGTCACAAAGGGCAGAAGAAATGGATGAACAGCAGAGTGGAAGACAACCTGTTGTTCACCTTGGGTATCGTACTTACACAAGCTTTGCTCGACACGTTGGGCAAGGAACGTGGTGCCGTTGATTTTACCGTGATGCCCAATGGTCATCTCTGTTTGTTCGACACCAATCCGGGTGGTGCGGGATATTCCAACCAACTGGCCAACATTCCGCTGATGAAGGACGTGATCAATGCAGCGAAGGCCATGCTGCTTGAAGCCAAGAGAAGAAATTCAAAAGATTTCTTGCTCAACAAGTTTACACTCCGCTACATCGACCAAGTGGACATAGATGCAGCTTTGGACTGGATAAAGGAAGAGGAGGAAGCACGCGGTGTCCTTCCAACGGAAGTGGCAGCCGTATCGGCAGAAGCTTCGGAAACCAGCAATGTCAGTATGGCGGAAGCTTATGGAAATGAAGTGCAGGAAACTGTATTCTTTGTACAAGACGACTTCGAGAAGTGGAATTATGAAGGAGACCACGGTTGGAGAACTCATTTCTTCAACAAACTTGGCATCAAGGACAAGAAGACGACACTCTGTGTGCTTCGCAGCAATAACAGTTCCATACCAGAGCCTTGTATCAACATGTTGCGCTCCGTCAAGGAGGGGTGGGCAAAGTCTGTTGTCGAAATGTCCATGGCAACTTTGAATAAGTCTGTTTATCCGATAGCTTACATCGGCAAGACGCTCTATTTTACGAACAACGCAGAGAACGCCAATTTAAATGACGCTTGGAGCAACCAGACTCTCTACTGCGCTCGGGTAGATAACATCTGCCAAGGGGCAACGCCTGTGGACCTTGCCTATAAACCCGACACAAAGATTGTCATACTGGACAATGCCGCCACTGAGCAGATTAAGACAAAAGACCTGTTCTCTATATTAAGAAACTCCTCCGACGGCATTGTGGACAAGTTTATCAGCCATTGTAAGCAACATGGCAAACCGTTGACCATCAGTTATCAGGACGAACATCTGAAGAGTGTGATGGGAATGGTGCTGACTCTCCAAACCATCGGCGGTTTCGTTAAAGAGATTGGACAGGACTTTACATTGGAATTCCTAATGGAGAAGTATACTGACCCCAACTACAGAGGAACTTTCACTGCTAATCTTCAAGACAATGCCCAGCGTGACAGTATTCTGTCTGACCTGACAGAAGGTTGGCTGAGCGATTTGGAAAATAACAATGACGTGAACGGTGAACTTGTGCCGATACACTCCCAGCCATACAACAAGCTTCCACACTGGCGTGTGCTCATCTTGGAATGTGCCGGCAAACGCCTTTGCATCTACCCAGATGGTGGCTTTGCCAATGGATGGGACTTGTTGCGTGACTGGACAGTGAACAGCAAGCGTTTCACCATAGAGAATACCGATACTCGGGATGTTATCGTGCTGAAACGACGCCAAAACATCAAGTTTGACATCTCATTACAAGACTGTTAAAACACAAGAAGACTATGCCCATCAATAAGAATGCAATGATAAGATACCAGGCACTCGACAGATGCCTGCAAAATAGACAAAAGAGGTTTTACATCAAAGACTTGATTGATGCCTGTAACCGTGCCCTTGCCGAAGTGAACGGTGTTCGCGGAATCAAGGGTGCGGAGGGTGTGCAACGCCGTCAGATATTCAACGACCTCAACTTCATGGAAGACCCTCTCGGCTTCGGAGTGGAGATAGAACGTGTGAAGGATGGTAGGAGTACCTACTATCGGTATGCTCCTGGATCGAAGACGCTGAAAGACCAACCTATCAAGCAGGAAGAGGTTGATATGCTGCATGATGCGCTCATCCTGTTGAAACGATTTGACGGTGTGCCTCAGTTTGAGTGGATCTCAGATATAGAGTCTGGTCTTTACGCCACCAGCCGATTGGGAGAGAACAATGAGTCTGTGGTGAGTTTCCAGCACAATCCGTATCTGCGTGGCATGAAGTGGTATAGGATTATCTTCGACATGATAGTCAACAAGCGTGTCATTGACATAGAGTATCATCCCTTTGGCAAAGAGGCTCGCACGGTTCGTGTCAGTCCGTATTATCTGAAACAATACAACAACCGTTGGTTCCTGATAGCCAAACACGATGACTGTCCCTATTTCTCCAACTATGCCATCGACCGCATAGAAAATGTCACGGAAAGGACGGATGAATATCAACCACTGCCCGAAGACTTTGATTTTGACGAGTATTTCAGCGACGTGATTGGCGTGTCGGTAACGAGCGAGCCTGTGGAGAATGTCGAGTTGCATGTGACAGACAAAGCGCTGGGGTATATCATCACCAAACCCTTGCACGAGTCACAATCCACACGCCCGGAACGGATGGACAACGGCAAATGGAAGATAACGCTCAAAGTGCAACCCAACTATGAGTTCTTCTCTCTCATCCGCTCTTTCGGCGATGGCATCGAGATAGTCAAACCAGAGACAATGAGGATGAAGATGAAGGAAATGGTGGAGAAGATAGCAGCCATGTATAAATGACACACCTACAAGGCTTTTTGCCCTCCAGACTATTTTAAGGAGACTTGTGCATAAAGGTTGCACAAGTCTTTTATAGCTTTGCAAAACAGATTGTTGAACCTCTCAAATGAAGTAAAAATGGAAGAAAATAACAAGAATGAATTGTACCAAAATCATGGTGACCACATAGATGCCATCATGAATGCCGAAACATTCATGAAACAACATCTGCAACAGGTTATAAGTAAATCCATCGTTTGGCAGAAGGCTAATACCAGATTCTCTTCTGACACGATGGACAACGAACTAACAGATGTCTTTTCCCTTTATTATGGAACAACAGACATTGCCCTGCTGACTACCATAGCATATAATCCAAAGGAGGAAACAAATGAGTTTGCATCGATTTATCCTGTCATGAAAGGACGGACTTATCGCGTAAAAATAGAGCGTGTCATCGAATGGTTCAATCATATCGAGGCTACTATCTTATGTTCTATTGGTGAATATAATTTTGCATTCTTTGCCATCGACTATTACTTGAACAAAGCTTACTATGTGGCTGGACAAGAAATAGAAATTGACCTCTCAGCTTTGGGCATGAATGTAAAACCAGGACAACATGGTTTTGATTTCACTGGCCAACAGGCCATTGACTTTAAGGCAAAGATTGGAGAGAAGCCGGAATATGACGAGAATGGTGAAGTGAAGCCTATCCATTTTGACTTGAGAAGTCTTGTGGCTTATCTCAATACTGACGAAAAAGCTCCTGACGAAGCTGAGTTTCAGTCGCCTATAACCAATATCTCTGATTGCAGTGTTTTGGGTGTTGACTTCCATAAGGTTGGCATCACGGTTTGCCAACGGGAAACGGAAGACGGCGAATTGACCGTTTCTGTTCCCTTGTATTTCAAGAAAGCCTTCCTTGAAACAGTGAATGAGGGCGACCCCATTAGTGGTTGGTTGTGGATGACAGGATTGGTTCATGGTAAGCATGAAAGATTGGAAGACAGTGTCAAGAAGCATCAAACTCTGGGTGAAATGT
Source organism: Firmicutes bacterium CAG:103 (assembly GCA_963600865.1). Taxonomy (GTDB): domain Bacteria; phylum Bacteroidota; class Bacteroidia; order Bacteroidales; family Bacteroidaceae; genus Prevotella. Next base: position 1,375 of record CAVCDC010000076.1, on the reverse strand, counting down.
GCCATGATTTCGAGACTTTTATGAGTCAATGCAATTTTAAGTGCTTTCAAAATCTGACACCAATAGCCAACCAATTAAATCTCTTGGAGATCAAGAAGGGATATGAACTGGATGCTTTTCAAGTAGGCGATAGCATTGGGAATAAATTCCAGATTTATTGCTGCAAGGAAAAGTCCAACGATAGATACGTGCCCACCCAAAAGCAGTTTGTGCCTAAGCAAGGAGTTGAAATGAGTCTCTTGGGCATTATCAAAACAAAAATAACAAGGGAAACTCCAAAAGACGTACACATTCCTTACAACGACTCGCAATATATAGAGGGTTTGCTTTCGTGGGAAGAGGCAAAAGATGTTCCTTCACCATTACCTTATTTCAAGGTTCCATTTACCCGTGAGGGCATTATGCAAGCATGGCTGTTGAACTGCATTCCCGATTTTATGCCTGTGGTATGGCATGCATGTTACAATTCCAAAGAGTACATCTATAGCCAAGAGTCTGTGAACGAGATTTTCCAAGATGCAGACAGGCGTATGAGCGTTAAGGAGCAAGTTATGGAAATTGACGTTGACACATTGTTGCCAGATGTTATTGTGGAAGGCGACAAGGCCGTTCTTAAAATGGCATATTGGAACGATTGGGCTGGTTTAGTTCAGTTGACGGTTGACGTTGCAAGAGACGGCTCTTCTGTTTGTTTCTCAGAACCGAAAAGAGAAGTCCTTGTGAAATATGATTGTGGGATAAGGTTCTAAAAATGGCATGAAAAAAGTATCTTACGATACATCGCCAAGTATGTTAAGATACTTGGGCAACTATCCTAAGATACTTTGCCATCTAACCTATATAGCAGGCAGAACTCCATCTGGCGTCGCCGTCGGATGGAAGCAATCGGTTTGCCTTTCCAACGGCAGAAGTCGAGGTAGTCGGGCTCAATGTTTTTGTCACCTCGCTCTATCTTCTGGAGCAAACGGCTCTTGGGACGTTTCTTGTCGCCAAGGACTTTGTAGGGGCCGACGTTGTAGGAAAGGACTGCGAGGAGGAGGCTGTCTTTGCCGTACTTGCGGAAGAGGGCGCAGAGACTGTTGAGGTCGGAACGGAGGAGCGAGTCGGCTTGGCGGACAGTGAGGTTTTTGGTGAACCGCTTACGCTCGTGCGGCTGGATGCAGTGTCCCCAACCGATATAGGGATAGTTCTTGCGGATGTCGTGCCAACCCTCGTAGAACTTGATGATACGCACGGCTCTTTCATAAGGCGGCAAGCGCATAATGGCGTTCTGCGCCTTGGCGTGCATCACCGCCAACACGAATATGATGGATAGGATAAGTCTCATTGTCTATTTCACTTTGTATTGCTGAATGGTTTTTATCATCGCCTTCAC
>CAVCDC010000075.1:0-14363 GCA_963600865.1 Firmicutes bacterium CAG:103 | reverse complement strand
AAGGCAATAGGTGCCAAGCCTTGGTCGATACTGAAACTCATCATCACGGAGAGCGTCATCATGACCTCCATCTTCGGATATATCGGAATGGTGCTCGGCATTGCTGCCAATGAGATCATGGATGCCACGATAGGCCATACCAGCGTAGACACAGGACTCTTCAAGGCTGCCATGTTCGTCAACCCCACCGTAGGACTTGGCACTTGCATCGGAGCCACCATCACCATCGTCATTGCTGGCACCATCGCCGGACTCATCCCAGCCATCAAGGCGGCAAAGATCCGGCCTATAGAGGCATTGAGAGCGGAATAAGTTTTAAAGTATAAATTATAATGTATAAATTACAAATGCCTAACGGAATATTTATCAATTATAATTTATTATTTATCATTTAATTTGCCATGCGTTTAGACTTAGATACATATAAGGAGATACTCGACACCATCACGAGGAACAAGAGCCGCAGTCTGCTGACAGGCTTCGGTGTGTTCTGGGGCGTGTTCATGCTCATCGCCCTGATGGGAGGCGGACAAGGACTGAAAGAGAAGTTGCAAGCCAACTTCGAGGGCTTTGCCACCAATACCACCATCATGTGGTCTCACCAAACGACCAAGCCTTACAAAGGATTCAACAAGGGACGTTCCTGGGAGATGGAACTCAGCGACATAGAGCGACTTCGCCAACGCATACCGGAGTTGGATGTCATCACTCCTCTCCTCTTCAGCGGACGGAAGACCGTGGTGTATGGCGACAAGACCTTCAGCGGTTCTACCCAAGGCGTGAATCCCGACTACGCCAAGGTTTCCATTCCCAAACTGTACTATGGAAGGTACATCAACGAGATGGATGTGAGAAAGCAGCGTAAGGTGTGCGTCATCGGCAAACAGATATACAAGAACCTCTTCCCAGGCGGTGGCGACCCCTGCGGCAAGAGTGTGAGAGTAGACTCCACCTATTACACCGTAGTAGGAGTAGACTATCGCTCGGGCAACGGCGTGAACTTCGGAGGCCGTGCCGACGAGACCATCACCCTGCCCCAGTCGGTATTGCGCACAGCCTACAACAGAGGTAACAGCGTCGACATCATCGCAACAACGGGAAAGACAGGTGTGGTGATGAGCAGTATCTCCCAACGCATGAGAGAGACCGTGGCAAGGGCACACTCCATCGATCCGACAGACGAAAAGGGCCTGATGGTATTCAATACGGAAGTACTCTTCCAGATGCTCGACAACCTCTTCAAGGGTGTCAACTTCCTCATCCTGATGGTAGGTATAGGAACCCTCTTGGCAGGAGCCATCGGCGTGAGCAACATCATGATGGTGACGGTGAAGGAGCGCACCACCGAGATAGGCATACGCCGAGCCATCGGAGCCACACCGAAGATGATACTCTCGCAAATCATCTCAGAGAGCATCATCCTCACCTTGGTAGCAGGCATGAGCGGCATCATCTTCGGAGTCGCCATCCTGCAAATGTTGGAGATGCGGAATACCACCGACGGAATCGTGGAAGCCCACTTCCAGGTCAACTTCTGGACGGCTATCTTCTCTGCCGTACTGATTTGCATCCTTGGCGGGTTGGCAGGGTTAGCCCCTGCCTGGCGAGCCATGAGCATCAAACCCGTGGATGCGATGAGAGACGAATAAGAGGGAAGAACGAAGAGGGAAGAGTGAAGAATCCTCTTGCCCTCTTTCGTAAGGCACTCAATAACAAATAGAACAATAATATAATTAATCGAGGATGAAACAACGAACAAGGACATTTGGATTCTTCACTCTTCGTTTTTCACTCTTCACTTAATCTTACGATATGAAAAAGTATTCAAAGTTGATTGTAGCGGCTATTGTCGCCTTGATTTTCATCGGAACCTTCGTGTTCCTCTATCAGAAGTCACAACCCAAGCCCACAGAGTACCAGGAGATGACTCCCAAGACTGCCGACGTACTGAAGACCACCGTCATCACCGGCAAGATAGAACCACGCAACGAGGTGAATGTGAAGCCACAAATCAGCGGCATCATCACAGAGATTTGCAAACAGGCGGGCGACTTTGTACAGGCAGGCGAGGTCATTGCCAAGGTAAAAGTCATCCCAGACATGAGCCAGCTCAGTTCGGCTCAGGCTCGTGTGCGCCTTGCCGACATCAACCTGAAGCAAGCACAGGTGAACTACACCCGCGAGGTACAGCTCTACAAGAAACAGTTGGTCAGCGCCGACGAGTTTGACAAGATCAAGCAATCCCTGCAGCAAGCTAAAGAAGAAGTCGTTGCCGCAGAGGATGCCCTCGAAGTAGTACGCGATGGTGTGTCGAAGAGCAATGCCAGTGCTTCTTCCACCTTGATCCGTTCTACCATCTCGGGCATCATCCTCGATATTCCTGTCAAAGTGGGCAACTCCGTCATCCTCGCCAACACCTTCAACGACGGTACCACCATCGCCAGCGTGGCAAACATGAACGACCTTATCTTCCGCGGTAACATCGACGAGACGGAAGTGGGAAATCTTGTTGTGGGAATGCCCATGAAGATAACCATCGGAGCCTTGCAAGACCTGAAGTTCGACGCCGACTTAGAGTATATCTCTCCCAAGGCAGTAGAGAACAACGGTGCCAACCAGTTTGAGGTAAAGGCAGCAGTCCGTTCGGTCAAGGGAGGTAAGATTCGCTCTGGCTACAGTGCCAATGCCGAGATCGTGTTGTCCAAAGCCCTACATGTGCTCACCGTCCCCGAGAGTGCCATCGAGTTTAGCGGCGACAGCACCTTTGTCTATGTCATCAAAGGCAGCGACGACAAGAAGACTTACGAGCGCAGAGCCGTTACCACAGGTTTGAGCGACGGCGTGAACATCGAAATCAAGAAAGGCATCAGCCTAAAGGACAAAGTAAGAGGTCCACAGATAGTCGCAGACAACGAAGGTGCTTAACAGAATCTGTCCCTCTGTCTCTAATTGCCCCCGATCGGCACCATACTCGCTTAATCATTCCTAAAAAAAATGTAAAAACTTTCTGTATGTGAAAACTTTAGGCTAATTTTGCAGACTAAGGTCGTTTGCTTGGCAATAACTCATGCAGTTACAGCACTCGGCCCAAGTCAAACAAAAAGAATAGAATATGAGTCTAACAGCGATAGTAAGCCATGTATTCAAACCCCGTCAGAAAGCATTGGACAGATACATCCATGAGGCTGAACAGATACAACATGATGTCCTGAAGCACCTTATCGAGAAGGGAAAGAATACGGAATACGGAGTAAAGCACATGCTCAATACGACAGACAGTTATGAGAAATTCGCCCATAATCTGCCTGTAAACACATATGAGGAACTGAAGGGTGACATAGACCGTATGCGTCACGGCGAACAGAACGTATTGTGGCCAGGCACTGTGAAATGGTATGCCAAATCGTCTGGAACAACCAACGACAAGAGCAAGTTCATACCTGTGTCACAGGACGGTTTGCACGGCATACACTACGCTGGCGGCTTTGATGCTGTGGCTTATTATCTGCGCAACAATCCCAAGAGCCGCATCTTCGACGGCAAGAGTCTCATCCTGGGTGGTAGCCATTCGCCCAACTATAATGTCTCTGGAAGTTTGGTGGGCGATTTGAGCGCCATCCTCATAGAGAACATCAATCCTCTCGCCAATCTGGTTCGTGTCCCCTGCAAACAAACAGCGTTGTTGAGCGACTTCGAGGTGAAGCGCGACCGCATTGCACGTGAGACGATGAACAAGAACGTCACCAACATCTCGGGTGTACCCAGTTGGATGCTCAGTGTGTTGGTGAGAGTCATGGAACTCACAGGCAAGAAACACTTGGAAGAAGTATGGCCCAACTTAGAGATGTTCTTCCATGGAGGCATTGCGTTTACTCCCTACCGCAAGCAGTACGAGCAACTTATCACGTCTCCCAACATGCACTACATGGAGACCTACAATGCCAGTGAAGGATTCTTCGGTTTGCAGGACGACCCGACTGATCCCGCCATGTCGCTCATGATAGACTATGATGTGTTCTATGAGTTCATACCCATGGACGAGTTCGGCACAGACAATCCCACCGTCGTGCCTTTGTGGGGCATAGAAGTGGGCAAGAACTATGCCATGGTCATAACGACCTCTTGCGGTTTGTGGAGATACATGATCGGCGACACGGTCATGTTTACCCAGAAAGACCCCTACAAATTTATCATTACGGGCAGAACCAAGTACTTCATCAATGCCTTTGGTGAAGAACTCATCATGGACAATGCCGAGAAAGGACTGCAATATGCCTGCGAGAAAACAGGGGCACAGGTGGCAGAATACACCGCAGCACCCGTCTACATGGACAGCAATGCGAAATGTCGCCACCAGTGGCTCGTGGAATTTTCCAAAGAACCAGAGAGCATCGATGAGTTTGCTTCTCTCCTCGACAAACGCCTGCAGGAGTTAAACAGCGACTATGAGGCAAAGCGATTCCACGACATTACGCTCCAACACCTGGAAATCGTCAAGGCAAAGCCCAACCTCTTCAATGACTGGCTCAAGAGCAAGGGCAAACTTGGCGGACAGCACAAGGTGCCACGACTCAGCAACAGCCGCAAAAACATTGACGAGATGTTGGCAATGAACAGTAAATAAACTATAGATACCAGACCATACAGATAGAAAAAGGTCTATTATAATATAGGTATGAAAAAGAAAGAATGGATAAAAGCACTGACAGGATGTAAGGCGAATACACTGTATTTGCCATTCTATGTGCTTGCCTTTTTGCTGTTGGCATCATGTGCCAGGATGGGACAACCAGATGGTGGTTGGTATGACGAGACCCCACCTTCCGTGGTGGGTGCTACACCGACAGATGGAGGAACGAATGTAAACAGCAAGAAAATAACCATCTATTTCAACGAGTTCATAAAAGTAGACAATCCAACAGAAAAAATTGTGGTATCGCCACCGCAATTGGAAACACCAGAGATCAAGGCTTCTGGAAAGAAAATCCAAGTGTCGCTCCTCGACTCTCTCAAGCCCAACACCACCTATACGGTTGACTTCTCCGATGCCATCTCGGACAACAACGAGAACAACCCAATGGGCAACTACACCTACAGTTTCTCTACAGGCGAAAGCATAGACACTCTTGAGGTGTCCGGCAACGTGGTAGAGTCTGAGAACTTAGAGCCTATCAAAGGCATTCTCGTAGGTCTTTACAGTGACCAAGCCGACTCGGCATTCCGTACCAAGCCCATGCTGCGTGTGAGCAGAACCGACAGTCGCGGACGTTTTGTAATCAAGGGAGTAGCTCCCGGTTCGTACCGCATCTATGCCCTGCAAGACATGGACGGAAACTATCAGTTCAATCAGAAGAGTGAGAAGATTGCTTTCTCTCACGACATCATCGTTCCTTCGTGCAAACCTGACACCCGTCAGGACACCATCTGGACTGACTCCTTGCACATCAAGACGATAGAACCGCAAAAATACACACACTTCCTGCCCGACAACATTGTGTTGAGGGCATTTACCGAACTGATTACCGACCGCTATTTCCTCAAGGCAGAACGTAAGGAAGCCAACAACTTCTCGCTGTTCTTCAGTTATGGAGACAGTATACTTCCCACCATACGCGGCCTCAATTTCGACGCCAAGGATGCCTTCTTGCTGGAGGCTTCGCTGAAAAAGGACACCCTCACCTACTGGTTGAGAGACACCGCTTTGGTCAACCAAGACACACTGAACATAGAATTGGCTTACCGTACTACAGACAGTACAGGCGTACTGGTAGACCAGGTGGACACCCTCGAAGTCCTTTCCAAAGACACATATGCCAAGCGCAAGAAACAACAGGAAAAAGAACTGGCAGAGTGGACCAAGAAGCAGGAAAAGCTAAAGAAGAAAGGAGAGCCTTACGACTCGGTGATGGCTCCCAAGGCACTGGAAGTAAAGGTGGGCGTTTCGTCCAGTCTTGACCCAGACAAGAACATTGCCCTCTCATTCCCCACACCATTGGCAAAGGCAGACACGGCAGGAATACACCTTTATTCCAAGCACGACACGCTATGGTACATCGCTCCCTTCGAAATAGAGCAGACGGCTACCCGCGAATATAAGTTAAAGGGAGAATGGAGACCAGACATAGAGTATAGTTTAGAGATAGACTCGGCTGCGTTCGTAGACATCTACGGATTAGCGTCCAAGCCTCTGAAACAGGGCTTTAAGGTATCGTCTCTCGATACCTACAGTACACTCTTGTTGAACATCACGAGTCTGACAGACCAGCCGCTCATCGTGCAATTACTCAACGGTCAGGACCAAGTGGTGAAACAGACAAATGCTATCAACGGCATTGCAGAATTCTATTACCTCAAGCCCGACAAATATTATGTGCGCCTCATCGTCGACCGCAACAACAATGGGCGTTGGGACACTGGCGACTACGACAAAGATCTGCAGGCAGAAGAGGTATATTATTACCCTGAAGCCATAGAGTGTAAGGAAAAATGGGATGTGACGGAGACATGGAATCCGCAGGAGAAACCACTCAACCAGCAGAAACCGGGAGCCATCACCAAACAGAAACCAGACAAAGAGAAGAAAGTAAAGAACCAGAACGCACAGCGTGCCCGAGACTTGGGCATACAGTACGTTCCCAAACCATAAGAAAATGATGATGATGATGAAGAACCTTAAGAAATTAATGGTAGCGTTGGTGCTGTTATGCATAAGCACTGCCGCATCGGCACAGTGTTCGTTTAGAAACACGGCTTTCAAGTCGGGCGAATTCCTGACTTATAACCTCTACTACAACTGGAAATTTGTATGGGTGAAGGCCGGCAATGCGAGTATGTCTGTCATACAGACCACACACCAGGGAAAACCAGCTTATCGCGGTTCGTTGGTGACACGAGGCAACAAGCGTGTGGATGACTTCTTCGTCTTGCGCGACACACTGCTCTGCTACAGCAGTACCGAACTGGAGCCTCTTTATTTCCGCAAGGGAGCACGCGAAGGCAAGCGTTACACCGTTGACGAGGTGTTCTATAGCTATCCCAACGGGAAGTGTCACGCCAAACTGCACTATAAGAACAATGACGGCGAGCACAAGTGGAAGAGCTATACCTATGACGACTGTGTCTATGACATGATGAACATCTTCCTCCGCGCCCGCAGCTTCGACCCTGCTAACTGGAAGAAAGGTTATGTAGTCAAATTCCCTATTGTGGACGGCAGCGAACGCACACCTGCCCAACTGCGGTTCGGAGGAAGGGAAACCATCAAGGCTGACAATGGTGTAAAATACCGTTGCTTGAAATTGGCGTACATGGAACTTGAGGATGGCAAATACAAGAAGATAGTAGACTTCTATGTAACAGACGATGACAACCACATCCCCATCCGTCTTGATATGTTCCTGAAGTTTGGCAGTGCCAAGGCATTCCTTGTCAACATGAAGGGCAACAGAAGTCCTGTCACTTCCATTGTAAAATAGTAAAATAACGCAAGGTCTACAGGTAGAATATCGCCTCGTTGCCTTCGTTAAAGAGCAAATCGAGAATACTCATGTTGGGCAGGAAACCGTTTTTCTGCCCATACACTTGATAATAACGCTTAGGGATAAAGTCGTCATCCAGCATTGGCTTCTTGGGACGGATGGCATCACGGAAATCCCTAAGCGTATCGTTTTTGGCATTTTGTGACCCCATATCGTTCGCCGAAAGTCCCTTCATTCTTCGCTCTTCCCCCAATAAATAGCTGTCGGTGAGAGATACCATGGGACGGATGTCAAGAAGTTCTATCATCTTATTCATCGTCTCCATGTTAAAATCGAAGAGGAAGTCATATTTACGCTCGTAAAAGGGACGAATGTCGTCTTGATAATATTCAAAGAAAGGACTTTCTCCATAGGCAGAGAGGAGCGCATTCCAGTGTACGTGCCTCCAGTTGGCATGGTCGGAGATACGGATGTCCTTGATGTTCATGCCCGTCTCATGACTGGTAGGAATGGTGAGCACCAACGGACCGTTTGTGCTGGCGATAACCATACGGTTGCGATAGGTCTGCTTGATAAAACTCTCGTGCTGTTCTATCAAGCATTCGTCATAGCGGTTCAGCTTCTGATACCACTGTACTGGACCGAAATATGTGGAAGAAAGAAGTGCTTTCAACTTTTCTGCGCTTTGCCTTTTATTTTTTTACCTTTTACCTTTTTACCTTTTTACCTTTTTACCTTTAAAAGAGTTTGTACGCCTTACCTATCATTTGGTGCTTGTGTACCAGTTGCATGCCATTGGAAGTAGCAACCAGATAGTAACGGCAGTCCTTGCAACCACACCGCTTGCAACATATTGTCGGGATGATGTAGCGAGAGGAATCGATCGAGATGGTATCACCAGGCAATTTCTCTATCCTACCGATAAAGAAAGCCTCAGAAGAAATCACCCTCTTAGTCTTGGCACCTTTCTTTTTCTGCAGACAACTGACAGAATCAGAGAAGACAACCAAGTCACCAAGTTTCAAAACATCGCAGTCAATTCTATTCACTATCACTCTGTTCCCACCTTTCAATTGCGGAGGAAGACCTCCAGGTGGCACAGAGAAGACAGTGAAAACGTATGTGCGGACTGCCCAAACAAGGAGCAGTGCCAAAGCCAACGCTACAAGGAATTTTACTGCTACTTTCAAATGATTTATTTAATGTTGTCGACAAACTGGAAGAGTCTGTTCCAACGGATGCCTTGGAAACCAGGATGGTCTGGGCTATGACTCCACCAGATGAAGATGGGTTTGCCGACAATGTGGTCTTCTGGCACAAATCCCCAATAACGGGAGTCTGCCGAGTTGTGACGGTTGTCGCCCATCATCCAATAGTAATCCATCTTAAAGGTATAGCTCTTTGCGAGCTTTCCGTTGATAAAGATATTGCCTTTGTTGTCCACCTTGAGGTCGTTGTCCTCGTACACTTTGATGCAACGCTCATAGAGTGGGAGGTTCTTCAGGTTGAGGGCAATGCTCTTGCCCTTTGCCGGAATCCAGACAGGACCATAGTTGTCACGAGTCCACCCTGTATAGGCGTTCAGTGGATAGAGGTCGCCATAGGTGGCATCGGTGTTGATTTCTATGCTTTCCACAAGCCCCTTGTTTGCCTTCAGCGCATTGTAGGCTTGTTTGGTGAGAGGTATGATGCCGCTCTGGTTGTACATCAAGAGGTCTTCGTTGGTAATGCCCAATTCCTCGGTCAGTTCAACAGGCAGTTCTCCCTTAAGCTTCATCTTATAGGTATACTGCACGTTGTCCGGTTCCTTGTTGGCTTTACCGTCGAGGTACACGATGCGGTTCTTGATTTGGAGTGTCTGTCCCGGCAGACCGACACAGCGCTTCACATAGTTCTCGCGACGGTCAGCAGGACGACTGATGATGTCGCCATACTCACCAGGCGTATTGACGATATAGTTGCGGCCAACGCCATAGACCTGTGCAAAATAGTCACGCTGCTGCAGTGGAGTCATTTGGCGTACGTCTTTCGATAGGCCGTTCTGCTCCATCAGCTGTTCGCCGAAGCCATACACCATCTGGTAGTAGTCATTCGCCTGATAGCGTTCCTCGTTGACAAGCGTGTCACCAGCGGGATAGTTGAACACCACAATATCGTTGAGCTTCACATCGCCAAGTCCTTTCACACGGCGATAGTCCCAGTGAGGCCACTCTATGTAGCTCTTCACGTTGACCAACGGCAAGGTGTGCTGGGTCAAAGGCATGGAGAGTGGTGTCTGAGGGATACGAGGTCCATAGCTCACCTTGCTCACAAAGAGGTAATCGCCAGTAAGAAGACTCTTCTCCAATGAGGAAGAAGGAATCACATAGTTCTGGAAGAAGAACAGGTTGACGAAATACACCGCCACGAGTGCAAACACAATGGCATCCACCCAACTCATAATGAAACGGACAGGACCTTCAGTGTCTCTCCACCATTGCCAACGTATCTTTTTGGATATGTAGACATCATAGATGAACGGCACAACGATAAGTCCGAGCCAGCTTTGTACCCACAAGAGGAATATAAGATACAAGACGAGCACAATGCAGAGCTTCGTCCACTGTACCTTCATATTGAGTTTTTGTTTCTGTTTGTCAATCATTGTTGTTTTTGTTTGAGCTTAAAACTTGAACAAATCCGATGTTGTGAGCAGACCGCTATGAGTAGCAGTAAACTCAGCTGCCAAGACAGCACCCAACGCAAAGCCCTTACGAGAGTGGGCACTGTGCTCGATGGTTATCATGTCTGCCTCAGAGTCGTACATCACAGCATGGATGCCAGGCACCTCGCCGTCGCGTACACAGTTGATGACCAAGTCTTCGTCCTTGATGTCCTTGTCACCTTCGTCGGTGTGTCCGTCCTCTGTCCAGTAGGTAACGCCACGCTTCCAGTCTTTCTTCCTGTCCATTTCGTCAATGATTTCCTCAGCCAACGTAATGGCTGTCCCGGAGGGAGCGTCGAGCTTGTGGACGTGGTGGGTCTCCTGCATACATACAGAATACTGTGGGAACCCATTCATAATCTTAGCCAAATAACGGTTTACTGCCGAGAATATCGCCACACCGATACTGAAGTTGGATGCCCAGAACAGGGTATGTTCTCCGTTGGCACAGAGTTTCTCCACATCTTCCTTGTGGTCCTTCATCCACCCTGTGGAACCGCTCACCACCTTCACATTGTGGGCGAACGCCTTGAGGTAGTTGCCGTAAGCAGCCGTAGGGTTGGTAAATTCTATGGCGACATCAGCCGAGCAGAATTCCGGACTGTCGATGTCTTCAGGATTGTTGATGTCAATCTTACACACAATTTCGTGGCCACGCTGCAGGGCAATCTCCTCTATCATGTGCCCCATTTTGCCATAGCCGATCAAAGCTATTTTCATCTCTATTTTGTTTTTGTTTTGTTCTAAGAATGGGTGTTTGCCGCCCGTTGACGACAAATCTTTCGGCAAAAATACATAATTTTATTGGAAAACACATCTGATTATGGCAATAAATAGAAAATTTTGCTTATTTTTGCAGTGGATATCGCTTGATATGAGCAGAATATAGTTTTTATTAACGTTCAAAAACAGTTACAACATGAAATATGTCTTCGAAACGACCATGGAGGTGAGAGACTACGAGTGCGACATAGAGGGCATTGTCAACAATGCCAATTATCTGCACTACATGGAGCACACACGCCACCTCTTCCTCCAACACTGCGGACTGAGTTTTGCAGAGATGCACCGCAAGGGTGTCGACGCCGTGGTGGCACGTATGAACCTCCAGTACAAATATCCGTTGCGGTGTGACGACAAGTTCATTTCCCGTCTGTGGATAGAGAAACAGAATGTGCGCTATGTGTTTCACCAGGACATCTTCAGGGAGTCTGACGAGAAGCATTGTCTGAAAGCCGTAGTAGAATTGGTTTGCCTTGTCAACGGCCAGTTGGCTATCAGCGAAGATTACGATAAGGCTTTTGCCGACTACCTCGCCAACGACTGAGCGCGCTCCAGTTTACGTCATGCAAGAAAAACACCTTTATAATATATACTTACCATGGAACAACTACTTCACTATGTGTGGAAGCACAAACTCTTCCCAACCACTCCCCTTTCTACCACACTCGGCATGAGTGTGGAGGTGATAGATCCAGGTCTACACAACCGCAATGCGGGGCCTGACTTCTTCAACGCCAAGGTCAAGATAGACGGAACCCTATGGGTGGGCAATGTAGAGATACACGACAAAGCGTCAGACTGGTATCTGCATGGGCATGAAAAGGATGCACACTATGACAATGTCATCCTGCATGTTTGTGGAACGATAGATGGCGAGGCAAGGAACACAAAGGGCAACAAACTGGTACAGATGAAGCTCGACATACCGGAAATGGTGAGCCGCCACTATCGTGAGTTGCTTACCATAGACCAGTATCCGTCGTGCTATCTGGTCATCCCCTCGCTCAGCCGGTTGTCTGTCCATTCATGGATGAGCGCATTGCAGACAGAGCGCCTTTCCCTGAAGACAGAGGCTATCATGGAAAGGTTGAAGAGATGCAATGGAGATTGGGAGAATGCCTACTTTGTCACCTTGGCACGCAACTTCGGATTTGGCATCAACGGCGATGCCTTTGAACAGTGGGCGCTCAGCATTCCTCTCCATGCCGTAGACCATCATCGCGACGACCTCTTCCAGATTGAGGCGATTTTCTTTGGACAGGCTGGTCTCCTGAGCATAGAGGCGGTGCCAGAATATTACAGGAAAGATGCTGCTGCAGACGGATATTTCGAGAAGTTGCGCAATGAATATCTCTATCTGTCCCACAAGTTCTCCATTACTCCTATAGACTATAACCTATGGAGATTTTTGCGCTTGCGACCGCAAAACTTTCCGCATATCCGCATCTCCCAGTTGGCTATGCTGTACTATCTGCGACATACCAGTTTGAGCCAGATATTAGAGGTGACAAATGTCAAGGAGGCGATGCAGGTACTCTCCACCACCGTGACATCCTACTGGGAGACACATTACACCTTCGGCAGCACAAGTATCCGAAACGAGAAGCGTCTCTCTCCTCTTTCCATCAATCTGCTGTTGATCAACACGGTTGTCCCCATACTCTTTGCCTACGGCAGACATCGCGGAGAAGAGCGTTATTGCGACCGCGCCTTCGACTTCCTGGAGGCATTGCGACCTGAGAACAATTACATCATACGGATGTGGCAGCAGTGCGGACTCAGTGTGGAGAACGCAGGAGACAGTCAGGCGCTTATCCAACTCAAGAAAGAGTATTGCGACAAAAAGGAATGCCTTAGATGTCGGTTCGGATATGAATATCTCAAGAGAAAGTAATTTACACTCAGAACAATACAAAAGTGGAACAGCAAGAAATACTCAATACCATCGTTCTTACGAGACTCAACTATTTCAGCCTTGCCGGTATGCTGGAACTGTACCGCAAAGCTGGTTCGGCAACAACGATCATGGAGCATCGCATGGACATCAGGGAAATCATGCCCGACGCTTCCCCTCGTCTTGTGGAGTCGCTACGCACTACTGATGAAGCGATGCGACGCGCCGAGGTGGAATTGGAATATGACTTGAAATATGGTATCAAACCTCTCTGCATGAATGATGACAACTATCCCGCAAGGCTCCGCGAATGTGATGATGCCCCGTTGATGCTTTTCTACAAGGGCAACGCCAACCTCAACCAGCAGAGGGTGATCAACATCGTGGGTACCAGGCATTGCACGTCTTATGGGGAGGACTTGATACGCAGATTTGTAAGGGAGTTGAAGGCACTGTGCCCCCAGGTGCTGATAGTGAGTGGACTTGCCTATGGCGTGGATGTCATTGCTCACAGACATGCCCTTGACAATGGTTATGAGACTGTGGGCGTGTTAGCTCATGGTCTGGACATGCTCTATCCGGCACGCCACCGCGAAATAGCCATAGAAATGATCAGGCAAGGGGGCTTGCTCACGGAGTTCCTTACCCTGACCAATGCTGACAAGATCAACTTCGTGCGCCGCAACCGCATCGTGGCGGGGATGTCGGATGCCTGCATCCTGATAGAGAGTGCCGCCAAAGGCGGAGGGCTCATCACGACAGACATCTCACAGGCATACAATCGTGATGTCTTTGCCTTTCCTGGCAAGGTGGGCGACCGCTATAGTGAGGGGTGCAACAATCTGATACGTAGCAATGGTGCAACACTGCTGACAAGCGCAGAAGAGTTTGTCAAGGATATGGGGTGGAGTGACGATGCCAAACTGATGGCTGCCAAGCGCAAGGGTATAGAGCGTAGCATGTTTCCAGTGTTGTCTGCCGAAGAACAAGCTATCGTTGACGTACTCGACAAGACCAACGACTTGCAGATAAACATACTGTCTGTAAAATCTAATATAGGAATCGGTCAACTGACAGCGCTCCTGTTCAGTTTGGAGATGAAAGGGATGATAAAAACTCTTGCGGGAGGAATGTATCATCTCATCAAATGAGGAATGTATCATTTCATCAAAATAATGAAGGAAAAATCAAAAATATACCCTATTTGGGTAGTAATAGCTCACTTTTTAGGACGCAAAAACTAATAATTTCCCCTCGGAAGCGAAAAAGTGCACCCTGAGAGCATCAATTATTACTACCTTTGCACCAGTTAGAAACAACGGGCGTTGTGAAACGCTTGATCATCTTTTACTTATACAATGGATTTTTTTGAAATAATGAGAGTCTCTTGGTGAAGGGATTCTCATTGTTTTTTATGCCATATATAGTTTTGAAAAAGTACTTCACACTGCACCCATCCATTAGAACTATCTGATATACAAATACTTAAATGGTTGTAGTGTGC
>CAVCDC010000074.1:0-14490 GCA_963600865.1 Firmicutes bacterium CAG:103 | reverse complement strand
AATATGTCCCTTAAGGGTGAAAAAGTCCTTGCCTCCAAAAGTTGCGGATTTGAGGGTAATAAGAAAAAATAGCAAAAAAACGAGATTTTATTTGTTCAGTTCAAAATAAAAGTGTAACTTTGCATCCGCAATCCGAAAAAAGGAGAAGCAATCGGGATTTGGCGCAGTTGGTAGCGCACACGTCTGGGGGGCGCGAGGTCGCTGGTTCGAGTCCAGTAATCCCGACATAAAGCGAGAAACATAAAGGTTAACACTTTTGTTTCTCGCTTTTAGTTTTATTAACACCTAACCGAACAAGATTTCCACAAAACAGCAGTTTTCTTGATAGACAGAAACAAAAACAAGAATAACAATTGTTTACTTGATAGACAGAAACAAAAACAAGCAAAAAAGCATTTACCTATATGATTCTATAAGATTCTATAAGACAAGAACAAAAAAAAATAAGAACTGATAAAAACAAGTAAAGAAAATGAAAACAACAAGAATTTTTGGGTGGATGGCAGCCATATGCCTTGCCTTCACCATGAGCTCGTGCGACATGAGCAGCAGCGACAATGACTCGGGAAGTAACACCATTTCTGTGGAAAACCAAAAGGCCATGTGCGATGCTCTCAAGGGATCTCAAACAGGTGCATTCGTGTACTATAATCCAACAAATAACACAACCGACACCATCCCCAACATCACAGCAACCATAACGTCAGAACCCGAAAAAGAGAACGAAAGCATCACGGGCTATTACGCCAAGGCAACCTACCAGTTCCCTATAAGCATTCTGAAGAACTGGATCAACGACAAAGAGTTAGCCGAAGCCATTTCCAAACTAAGCCCAATCAATGCCACGACATTCCTTGTTCCTGCCAATTACGAGAACAGCACGTTCTATGCAAGCACCAGAGACATGGAGCTTGGTGACATCACTACCAGTTCAAAGACTTACAAGAAAGTAACTATCAAGTATGCCGCAATCTTAAGCTCAGGTGGTTATGAATACGACGATGCCAAGAAAAACAAGTACCCTTTCTTTAATCTGTGGACTTTCCGAATCTTTGTAGACGGAAATGAGACCAGTTATCTGAATACATCATGCACATACAATGGCAACACTTACGTACCAGTATTCAGATTCTCTGTAAAGGCAAATGAAATAAAGGTAAAAAAGTAAAAGGGTAAAAAGGTAAAAAAAGCCCTAAACATGAAAGTGGGTGTGTCTTCGTTTTGACACACCCACTTTTATTGTTTCTAAGAAAACGTACTGCTTTCTCAAACTAACTTTTCTCCTGAGCTTATTCTTTTCTCCTGAGCTTACTATTTTTCTCAAACGAAATTTTTCTCCAGACTTATTCTTTTCTCCAGAGCTTGCTCATATCCTCAAGCGTCTTGCCCTTGGTCTCAGGGACGAGTTTCCAAACGAAGAGGGCGGCAATGATACAGATAGCACCATAGAGACCGTAGGTGAACCAGTGACCGAAGTCATCGCCCTCAGTCAGGTGCATGTTGAACATTGGCACGAAGGTAGAAGAAACGATGAAGTTGAAGATCCACTGGAAGGCGACGGCGATGGCTACAGCCGCACCACGGATGGTGTTGGGGAAGAGTTCGGCGATGAGCACCCATGCGATAGGGCCCCATGAGAACATGAAGCTGGCGCTATAGACCATGATACTCAGCATCGTGACAGTATTCAGCGCCTCATTACCGAAGGTAAGAGCAACGCCCAACGCACCGATAGCCATACCGATGGAGCCACAGATGAGCAAAGGTTTGCGACCCAATTTCTCCACTGTGAAGACGGCGACAAGTGTGAAAGAGATGTTCACCACGCCCATGATGACCGTCTGAACCATCGGGTTGCCCATGCCCATATCCTGGAAGATGCGAGGAGCATAGTAGAGCACAGCGTTGATACCTACAGCCTGCTGGAAGACGGAGAGCATGACACCGACGAAGATACACATGAAGCCGTAAGACATCAACTTCTCGGTCTTCTCGGTCACCGTATTCTTGATGTCGTTGATAATCTCCTTAGCCTCGAACGAGCCATTGATGCGCGAAAGGACATTGTAAGCCTTCTCCTCCTGACCGATCATCATGAGATAACGAGGAGTCTCAGGGACAAAACAGATGAGAACCGTGAACAAGCCAGCGGGCACACACTCACTACCGAACATATAGCGCCATCCCGTCTCGATGGTCCACTCGGCATCCAGCATGTTGGCAATATGACCAGCGGCATCATAGATAGGATTGGCATGGTCGCCCATGATGATGAAATTGACGAAGTACACGACGAGCTGACCGAAGATGATGGCAAACTGATTGAAGCTCACCAACATACCACGCATGTTGCTCGGTGCAATCTCACCGATGTACATAGGGCAGATAGCCGAAGCCATGCCCACGCCGATGCCACCTAACACACGATAGAAGTTGAAGACAAGTAGCAGAGTCCAGTCAGCCTGTCCCTGTGGCAAGAGATAAGACTCCGGCTCCATGCTACCCCATGCAGAGAGGAAGAAGCAGACACCGGCGAAGATCAGCGACCTCTTACGACCGAACTTCGTGGCGAAGAGACCGGAAAGCGAACTTCCGATGATACACCCGATGAGCGCACTCGACGACGTGAAGCCATGCATCATGTCAGTGTACTCAAAATCACTTGCACCCTTGAAGAATGCCTGCAAGCCCTTTTCGGCACCCGAGATGACAGCAGTGTCATAGCCGAAGAGCAGACCGCCGAGGACGGCAACCATTACGATAGACGTAAGATAGGCTTTGGAGCCTTTTTGGTATTGTTCCATGTTTATTTAGGTTTTTATTACTATTTATTTATTGTAATACGTACTTTCTTGTTAATTATTACGTATGAAGTGCAATTTTCCCCTATTTTTTTCGTAAATTTGCAACCAAATTAGCATTTACTGTCAATGAACATAACAGAATACTTGACCAACAGTCCAAAGACCAACGGCTTTTCCTTCGAGGTACTTCCCCCGCTGAAGGGCAATGGTACAGAAGTCCTCTTCCGCACCATCGACAGTCTGAAAGAGTTTGGCCCGCGGTTTATCAACATCACGACCCACCATAGCGAATACGTATACAAGGAAGAGAGCAACGGGCTCCTCTCCCGTCAGCGTGTGCGCCGCCGCCCTGGCACGATAGCCATTGCTGCGGCCATCAAGAACAAGTACGACATACCCGTCATCCCCCATGTCATCTGCAGTGGAGCCACGAAGGAAGACATCGAGTACGAACTGCTCGACCTCCAGTTCTTGGGCATCTCCAACGTACTGTTGCTCCGCGGTGACAAGGCGAAGGAAGACCGCCAGTTCACACCGACGGCAAACGGTCACACCCATGCCACCGACCTTCTGAAGCAGGTGGCAGCGTTCAACGAGGGTTTCTTCTCTGACGGAACGCCCATCAAGCACCCTGGAGAGAAATTCTGTTATGGCGTGGCATGCTATCCCGAGAAGCATGAGGAGGCCCCCAACATGGAGCAAGACATGCAACACCTCTTGGAGAAGCAACAGTTAGGAGCGTCCTACGCTGTGACCCAGCTCTTCTACGACAACCAGAAGTTTTATGCCTTCGTGGAGAAAGCCCGTCAGATGGGCATCACCATCCCCATCATCCCTGCCCTCAAGCCTTTCGCCAAACTGAGTCAGTTGACCGTAGTTCCGAAGACCTTCCATTGCGACATCCCCGAGGAATTAGCAGGTGAGGTACTGAAATGCAAGAGCGACGAGGACGCCAAGGCACTCGGCATCGAGTGGACGACAGCACAGACGAAGGACCTCTTCGAGCACGGATTCAACAATGTGCATTTCTTCACTGTATCGGCAGTGGAGAGCGTGAAGGAAATAGCAAAGAGAATGTTTTAAGGGAAGAGTGAAGAGGGAAGAGGGAAGAGGGAAGAATCCAATTGCTATAAGGGCGGTTCAACATATTCAACCCTCGGAAAACGAACTGTCAGCTGTCAGTGTCAGCACATGACATGGAAACCCTCGGAAAACGAACTGTCAGCTGTCAGTGTCAGCACACGACAGGGAAGCACTCGAAATAGAAACAAGCAAAACACCCGACAAAGAATATATAAAAGAATGAAGCGCAGTGAAGTAATCGGCCAGCAAGAGATATGGGAACGCTTGACGGAGATGGCGGACAACAACCGTCTCCCGCACGCCCTGTTGTTCTGTGGCCCAGCGGGATGCGGAAAGTTTGCCATGGCGATAGCCTTTGCCAGTTACCTTCTTGGCGAGCGTGACGAGGAAGACACGCCCGAGGCAAAGCGTGCACACCTCATGCTGAGCAAGTTTGAGCACCCTGACCTACACTTCACCTACCCCACCATCAAACTCCCGAGCATGACTTCCGACCACAAGCCGGTGAGCCTCGACTTTGCCAAGGAGTGGCACGAGATGATGATGAATGGCGACGCATACCTCCGCATCAACGACTGGACGAAGCGCATGGTGGGCGAGGATGACACCAACAAGCAAGCGATCATCACCGTTGCCGAGAGCGACAGCATATCGCACAACATGAGTCTGATGTCGAGCCAGGGCGGATATAAGATCAGCATCATCTGGATGGCAGAGCGCATGAACATAGACTGTGCCAACAAGATGCTGAAACTCTTGGAAGAACCACCCCACCAGTCTGTGTTCATCCTCACGAGCGAGCATCCCGAGCTGTTGCTTGAGACAGTGAGAAGCCGCACACAACGCATCGACTTCAAGAAGATAGACACCCCCTCGATAGAGAAAGCCCTCATGGAACGCCGTAAGTTAGAGCCCGAGGCAGCACGCCGCATAGCACGCATAGCCAACGGCAACTGGAACCTCGCCGTAGAGGAGTTGGAAGCGGGCAACGAGAACCAGCAACACCTGGACCTCTTCATCATGCTGATGCGACTCGCCTACAAGCGCAACATCCACGACCTGAAGAAATGGAGCGACGTGGTGTCGGGCTTCGGCAGAGAGAAGCAGAAGCGCATGCTCGACTACTTCACCCACATGGTGCGAGAGAGTTTCGTCTACAACTTCCAGCAGCCCGACCTCGTATACATGACAGAGGAAGAAGAGAACTTCACGCGCAACTTCTCACGTTTCATCAACGAGGCGAACGTGGTGGACATCTTCTCGCTCTTCGACGAGTGCAAGCATCTCATAGACAGGAATGTCAATGCCAAAATGGTGTTCTTCGACATGACGCTGAAGACCATCATGCTATTGCTGAGAAAATAAAATTTAAAGGTAAAAAAGTAAAAAGATAATCTTAAGTGAAGAGTGAAGAGAGAAGAGCGAAGAAACAACGTTCGCCGGCCGAAGGGAATTGAAAATCGCTGGCCGAAGGGAAAAGCAAAGGCAATCCAATACCCACAAAGGCTGACGTCTTAACTCCTTAACTACTTAACTCCTTTAACTCCATTCAAAGAAAAAAATCAAAAAAAATATACATAAGAAACAAGGACTATCGTGGACTATAAAAATATGAAATTCCGCATGTGGAACGGTTGCGACCGAGGTCTCTGCCACAAGGCAGTGGGCCGACAGGACCGCCAACTGAACACATACGACTGGCTTGCCGATGTACCGGGCAATGCCGAGAGCACCGACCTCGTAGAGGTACAGTTTAAGAACACACGCAAGGGATACTTCCACAACGTGAACAACCTCGACCTGAAGAAGGGCGATGTTGTCGCCGTGGAGGCGAACCCAGGGCATGACATCGGCGTAGTGACCCTCACGGGAAGGCTCGTCAAGTTGCAGTTGAAGAAAGCCAACCTCAAGTCTAACGACGAGATACGCCGCATCTACCGCATCGCCAAGCCCGTGGACTATGACAAATGGAACGAGGCGAAGAGCCGTGAGCACGGCACGATGATACAGAGCCGCCAAATAGCCAAGGACCTCGGTCTGAAGATGAAGATAGGCGACGTGGAGTACCAGGGCGATGGCAACAAAGCCATCTTCTACTATATCGCCGACGAGCGCGTAGACTTCCGCCAGCTCATCAAGGTACTTGCCGACACCTTCCATGTGCGCATCGAGATGAAGCAGATCGGAGCACGCCAGGAGGCAGGCCGCATCGGCGGTACTGGTCCCTGCGGAAGAGAGCTGTGCTGTGCCACATGGATGAAGAACTTCGTGAGCGTGAGCACAAATGCGGCACGCTTCCAGGACATCTCCCTCAACCCACAGAAGTTGGCTGGCATGTGCGCCAAACTGAAGTGCTGCCTCAACTACGAGGTGGACAACTATGTGGAGGCAGGCAAGCGCATGCCCCCGAAGGATGCCATCCTGCAGACGGCAGACGGCGACTTCCACCAGTTCAAGGTGGACATCCTCGCCAATCAGATCACCTACTCATCTGACAAGAACATCGCCTCCAACTTAGAGACGATCAGTGCGAAGAGAGCATGGGAAATCATCAAGATGAACAAAGAGGGCGAGAAGCCAGTCAGCTTGGTGGAAGACAGCAAGGCAAAGCCCACGCCCAAGTCAAAAGACCTCCTTGCCGAGGCCGACCTGAGCCGCTTTGACAAGAAGAAGAAAAAGAAAAAGTCCGGAAACAAGGGAGCAAAAGGTCAAGGACAAGGACAGAACCAAGGACAAGGTAAAGGACAGAACCAAGGTCAAGGTCAGAACCAAGGACAAGACAACGCTCCTCAGTCCAACGAGCAGAAGAACGCCGAAGGCAGACAGGACAGACAGGCTTCCAAGGGTCCAAGAGACGGGAAGCAGAGAAAGCCTTACGATGCCAACAAGCAGAAGCAACGCAACGGCAAGGACAAGAAGAGAAACGACCAGCCACAGGCCAATGGAAAGCCAAATGGCGAACAGCAGCAGGCAAAGCCAAATGGCGAGCCTCAAGAATAAGAAATGAGACGTTACTATCATAACTTATCATATAGTCACTATCATACCTTATTATATATAATAGGTATCATCCTTCTTTTCTCATCCTGCACGGGCAAGACAAAGTACAACCACTATGTCCACACGCCCACTTCAGGATGGGAAAAGAACGATGTGCTCATCTATGACGTGCATCCGTTTGAGGAAGGAGGAATGTACGACCGCCAGCTCAACCTACGTGTCACAGGCAACTATCCCTTCATGAAGCTCACACTCATCGTGGAGACATGGAACAAGGGAACGGTGAAGAATGACACCGTGCAATGCGCCATCATCTCCAACAAGGGAAGAGCTTTGGGATATGGTATCGGCGACTACCAGTATTCGTACAGTTTGCCGCCCTGCGCCTACTCAGAGGGCGACTCACTCCACATCCGTGTGAGACACGACATGAAGTGCGAGATATTGCCAGGCATCAGTGACATAGGTCTGGAAATATCAAAAAAGTAAAAATATCAAAAAAGTAAATTCTATCCACAGAATATTACAACTCATGAGGAGCTAATCAAAGAAGAAGAACTTTTTTGATTAGTTCCTCACTAAGTTTCTACCCGCATCGATTCTCAGGAAGATAAAGAGGAGGATGGTGAATCCCCACAGAGAGGAACCGCCATAACTGAAGAACGGCAGGGGGATACCAATGACAGGCGTCAGTCCGAGCACCATTCCCACATTGATGAAGAGGTGGAAGATGAAGATGCTGAGAACACAATATCCATAGATGCGCCCAAACTTGAAAGGTTGTCGTTCGGCCAAGTGAAGAAGCCGGAGGATGAGAGCGAGGAAAAGCAAGAGGACGGCAGCAGAGCCAAGGAATCCCTCCTCCTCGCCTACCGTACAGAAGATGAAGTCGGTGTCCTGCTCAGGCACAAACTTCAGTTTGGTCTGCGTGCCATTGAGAAAACCCTTTCCTTTCAGTCCACCGGAGCCAATGGCTATCTCACTTTGGTGGACATTGTATCCAGCGCCCGCCAAGTCCTCGTCGAGTCCGAGAAGCACATTGATACGCACCCTCTGGTGAGGTTCCATCACATTGTTGAGCACATAGTCGGCACTATAGAAAAAGACCAATGAACCGACGGCAAACAGGGCGACGAAGAAATAACTCTTGAGTCTCGTGGCAAGTCCCTGGAACACCAAGAAGAGCACCATGACGAGCGACAAAGCCAACTGCACCCATGTGATGTCGAACGGGATGACAAAGCAAGAGAAAAGCAGACAGGCAAGGGTTCCCACAAGCGATACACCAATGATGATCCACGTATGCACCGAATTGTTGGCATACGACTTCACCATGCCCGCCGTGAAAATCTGAACGAGGAACAGGACGACAAACTTTCCCACGGAGGTACAGTCGTCCCACATGAACACATTCTCATACTTGACACCCACGACAAAGTACACCACCATGGCCACCGCCGTGAAGAGCACAGAGCCGGGCATTCCCTCCCTATAGAACATGAGGAAGAACGCCGTATAGACAAGTGCCGAGCCCGTCTCCCTCTGTCCCACGATGCATATCATGGGCAAGACGATGATGAAGGCAGCCGCCATGAAGTCCTTGAGTCGGTGAATGTTGAAGGAATAGTTGCTCATAAACTTGGAGATGGCGAGGGCTGTGGCAAACTTAGCGAACTCGGCGGGTTGCAGTCTGAGCGGTCCCAACACGAGCCACGATCGCGAGCCCTTGATACTGTGCGGATTGAAGATGGTGGCAAAGAGCAGTAATACAAGCGCCGCATAGATGACATACGAGAACGTGTCATAAAACCTGTCGTCGAGCAGGAGGATGACGAAGCCGAGGGCTATGGCAGTGCCTATCCACACGATCTGCATGCCCGAGCGAGTGCTGAGGCTCAGGATATCATTGTCACCAAAGGTAAAGCTTGCCCCACACACGCTGAGCCATCCGAAGGAAAGCAGAGCGATGTAGATGCCTATTGTCCACCAGTCGAGTGATCGTAGTACACCGGGTTGTTTGTTATCTGCTTGACGAGCCATAAGAGATTCTTCTTTTTTGCATTTGTTCAGCTTGCGCCTCCGAAGCAGGCGAAAGTTTGCCTTTGAGATACTGTTCCATCATGAGTCCGCCGATGGGCACACCATAGTCGGCTCCCCATCCACCGTTCTCCACATACACGGCGATGGCAATCTTCGGGTTGTTCATCGGTGCAAATCCCATGAAGACGGAGTGGTCGTGTCCACGGTTCTGTGCCGTACCCGTCTTGCCACACGGTTCGAAGTCATACCGTGCAAGCATCTTACAGGTACCTCTGAGCGCCGAACTTCTCATACCAGCCACGACATAGTTGTAGGCACGTGCCGACGCCTTGGTGTAGTGGCGGTGCGTGTAAGCCGTGTCGAGCGGTTCTCCCTGCACCTTTCTCACGACATGCGGTGCATAGTAATATCCGCGGTTGGCGATGGTTGCCCCGAGGTTGGCTATCTGCAGAGGCGTAAGGTTGACCTCTCCCTGTCCGATGGAGATACTGATGATGGTGAGTCCGTTCCACGACCCTTTGTACGCCCTGTCATAGAAGTCGGCGTTGGGGATAAGTCCGCGTTTCTCGCCAGGCAGGTCTATGCCGAGCTTGTATCCGAATCCCATGCTCACCATATAGTCTCGCCAGATGTTCATGGCGTTCTGCACCTTCCCGTACTTATGTCTGTTGCCTATCATGTAGTAGAGACCCCAACAGAAGTATCCGTTGCACGAGGTACTGATGGCGTCGACGAGAGCGATGGGCGACGCGTGTCCGTGACATCCCACATGCAGTCCGCGGTAAGAGAATCCGTGGTGGCAGGGGAAGGCTGTCGAGGGAGTGATGATGCCCTCGGTGAGATAGGTCAGCGCCTGTGTCGTCTTGAATGTAGAGCCTGGTGGATACTGTCCCATGATGCTACGGTTGAGGAGCGGTTTCCAGGGGTTTTGCGAGAGCACCTTGTGCATCTTTCCCCTGTTCTTTCCGATGAGTCGTCGAGGGTCGTAGGTGGGTGAAGAGACCATGGCGAGCACTTCGCCCGTCTTTGGGTCGAGGGCGATGATGCTACCTATCTTTCCTTCGAGGAGTCTCTCTCCGAGCGCCTGTAGGTTGACGTCGATACCGAGCGTGAGGTTCTTGCCAGCCACTGGTCTGCGGTCGAACTTTCCGTTCATATAACTGCCCTGTATGCGCCCGTGGGCGTCTCTCAGTTTGATCTGGATGCCCTTCTGTCCACGCAACTCCTTCTCATAGTATTTCTCCACGCCGAGCTTACCGATGTAGTCGCCTGGCTGATAGTAGTCGTCCTCCTCGATGTTACTCTCCGACACCTCGCCCACGTCGCCGAGGACATGAGCGGCAAACGGACCGGTATATTCCCTGACGCTGCGTTTCTGTACGTAGAAGCCCGGGAAGCGGAACATCTTCTCCTGGAAGACACTGAAGTCCTTCTCCGAGAGCTGGGTCATGAAGAGCTGTTGGGTATAGCGCGAGTATCCTGGGTTTTTGGAACGGTCCTTGATGTCGTTCATGCGCTTGATGAAAAACTCCTTGGTGATGCCGAGCGACTGGCAGAAGTCGGTGGTGTCTATCCTTCCGCTCTCCTCGTTCATGATGACCATGAGGTCGTAGGAAGGTTGGTTGTAGACCATGAGTTTCCCGTTTCTGTCGTAGATGGCTCCTCGGGAGGGATATTCCACCTGCTTGAAGAAAGCGTTACTGTCGGCGTTCTTCTTGTAGTCGTCACTCATGATCTGCAGGGTGAAAAGCCTGACGATATAGACGATGACAATGGCAATCGCCACACCGCCTATAACAAATTTTCGCTTTTCGAGATTATAATCAATCATGAGCTATGTAAAAAAGTGATGAGGGAAGAGTGAAGAGTGAAGAGTGAAGAATCCAAATGCTTGTCCACTCAGTGCTTCACGAGCACGCCTCCGATGGCAAGGCAGAGCACATAGGTGAGGAGGGTACTTCCGAGCACACAGAAGAGCCAGTGTTGCCAGTTGAAGAAAGAGAACATCTCCAATGAGAAGAAGAGCAGGCAGAAGACAAAGACGAGGAAGAAGGCATACCAGAAGTAGGCCGTCCCGAGCGTCTTCACCGACGGCTGTAGGTCTTCGGCACTGTCTCGGCTCAGGAATAGTTCGAGCAGATAGGGCTGTATCAGTCCCACCGCCGTGAGCGAAGCTGCTGCCACGCCCGGCATATTGGCAAAGATGTCTACGCCGAGTCCGAGGGCGAAGCACCACAGCAGGACAGCCCAGCGCGGGATGCCCCTTCTGAGTCTCAGCACGAAGAGGACGTACACCAAGGGTGTGGCGCAAGAAAAGAGATGTATGTTGTTGCATACTGTCACCTGTACGAGCAACAGCAGCACGAATATGCCCAAACGTCTTACCTGTTCAATACTCATTCTCTCACATTTGTTTCGGAATACTACACAAAATCGGATTTTTGCAGAGAGCGGTGCCACTCTTTTACTGTACGCTGATGGAGTCTTGTGCCGCCCTCATGAGCTGTATCTGTTCCTGCATCGGCGTATTGTCCACCACGCAGACATCTCTGAGGCGTGAGAAATCGGTAGACAGTCTCACCTGCACCCTGTAGGACAGTCCGTCTGCCGAGTTGTACACATGCAGCACCTTTCCCACGAGCACGCCACGTGGGAAGACGGCAGAGTATCCGCTCGTCACCACGTTGTCGCCGAGCTTGAAGCGGGCATGGCGCGGCACGTCTTCGAGGTAGGCATACTGAGGGTCTCCTCCCTTCCATCTCAGATAACCGAAATATCCCCTGCCCTGCAGCATACAACTGATGTTGGAACGGCTGTTGAGCACGGGAATGACGATGGAGTGATGGGGAGCCACGAGGTAGACGATGCCCACAAGACCAGTGCCGCACACCACTCCCATGTCGCTCTGCACGCCGTCGGCAGAACCGCGGTCGATGGTGATGAGGTTGTTGTATCGGTCGACACTGTTGCTCACGACATGCGCATCCACCAACTTGCAGTTGGCCGTCAGCACACTGTCTGCCATCGTCGCCGGCACCGCCCACTTGCGGTTGGCAGCATCAGCGCCCTTGGCGGCAGGGGTATGCGCCACAAGACTGTCCTGCAGCATCCTCACCTGCTGTTCGAGCAAGGCATTGCGGCGTGTAAGCTCCGTGTTGAGCTGAGCGAGCGAGAAATAGCTTGTCACGGAAGAGTTCCATTCGAGCACCTTTCCCGCCACCGTGTTAGCCGAAGAGAACCACACGCTACCCTGGTAGCTGTTGAAGCGGAAGAGCAGCACCGCGCTTATCGCCTCAAGCAGCACAAAGAGCATCCAGTGGTTGTGCTTAGCCAAAAATTCCAGAAGGTTGTGCATCGTGTCTTGTCTATGCTTTGTCTTCTCGGGTTACTTATTTTTCGGGGGAGTCAAAAGAAGTTATCCTCTATTCTGAGTGCCGCACTCTCGTTCCTATCTCATAAGGAACGAGAAGCGGTCTACGTTTTTCAGAGCCACACCGGCGCCCTTAGCCACACTGTGCAATGGGTCGTCTGCGATATGGAACGGGATATTGATCTTGTCCTGCAGACGCTTGTCGAGTCCGCGGAGCAGAGCGCCGCCACCCGTGAGCCAGATACCGTTCTTCACGATGTCGGCATACAGCTCTGGCGGTGTGTTTTCGAGAGCCGAGAGCACGGCGTTCTCTATCTTTGCCACCGTCTTGTCGAGGCACTGCGCTATCTCCTGGTAGCATACGGGCACCTCCATAGGGAGAGCAGTGATGCGGTTTGGTCCGTGTACGACGAAGTCCTCGGGAGCCTGGTCGCCCAGGTCGGTGAGAGCCGAACCTACGTGTATCTTGATGCGCTCGGCCATGCGCTCGCTCACCTTCACGTTGTGCTGGCGGCTCATATATTCCTGGATGTCGGCTGTGAGGTCGTCACCAGCGGTGCGTATGGAGTTGTTGCTCACGATGCCGCCGAGCGAGATGACAGCGATTTCGGTCGAACCACCACCTATGTCGACGATCATGTTGCCCTCGGGAGCCTCTACGTCGATGCCGATACCGATGGCTGCTGCCATGGGTTCGAAGATGAGGTAGACGTCACGTCCGTCGGCGTGCTCAGCAGAGTCGCGCACGGCGCGCAGCTCCACCTCGGTGCTTCCCGAAGGCACTCCGATGACCATGCGGAGGGAGGGAGAGAAGAGACGGCTTCCCGTGTGTACCATCTTGATGAGTCCGCGCATCATCTGCTCGCAGGCGGTGAAGTCGGCTATCACGCCGTCGCGCAAGGGGCGTATGGTACGTATGTTGTCGTGTGTCTTCTCGTACATCATCTTAGCCTTCTCGCCCACGGCAATCATCTTGTCCGTGCGACGGTCGAGGGCTACGACAGAGGGCTCGTCCACCACGATCTTGTCATCGCTGATAATGATGGTGTTGGCGGTACCCAAGTCCATTGCTATTTCTTGGATAAATGAAAAAAATCCCATTTCTTTGCTTTTGTTTAAATATTTTGGAGTTAAGGAGTTAAAGGGAGTTAAGGAGTTAAGACATCGCCTTTTCTCCGCCCAGAGGCGTTTGGCTTACGAGTCGCGGGAGCTTTTCGGAACAAGCACAAGCTGCAAAGCATTTGTCTTAACTCCTTAACTCCATCAACTCCTTAACTTCTCGAAAAATCTACTTCTCGAACCACTCGTGGATGGCGGTGTCGTAGTGAGAGCTTACGCCGAAGGCTCTTGTGGCGAACATCTTGCGGTCCTCTATGTCGGTCTCTGCGCCCTTCTTCTTGAGGATGTCGAGCAGCACGCCGTACTCTGCCTTGCTGGGAACGATGACCACGTCCTTGAAGTTCTTGGCCCCGGCACGTATCAGGGAGATGCCGCCTATGTCTATCTTCTCGATGATGTCGGCCTCGCTTGCGCCGCTTGCCACGGTCTGCTCGAAGGGATAGAGGTCTACGATGACGAGGTCGATGGCAGGAATCTCGTATTCCTTCATCTGTTCCTGGTCGCCCTCGTTGTCACGGCGTGCCAGGATGCCTCCGAATATTTTGGGGTGGAGTGTCTTCACACGACCGCCGAGGATGGACGGGTAGGTGGTGACGTCCTCTACTTTCTCGCATTCATAACCGAGGGACTCGATGAACTTCTGAGTACCGCCTGTGCTCAGGAATTTGACACCCTCTTCATTCAACTTGGCGAGCAGCTCGTCCAAGCCGTCCTTGTGGAAGACAGACACCAACGCTGTCTTGATTTTCTTTGTATCAGCCATTGCCTTTTGAGATATTTTAGATAGAATTTGCCTGCTATCTGGTTCTACTTCCGAAAGCCGTTCTCACACGGCGTTTCAATCACGCTGCAAAATTACAAATAATATTTGAAACCACCAATTTTTCTCTTGCGTTAATTCGCATTTTTATGGGATATTTGCGATAGGTCAAGAATTCGCTGATGCTGACACTGACACTGACAGTTTGATTTTCCGCAAGGTGATGACAATGACAGTGCGATTTTCCGCAACTCCCCCAAGCAGTAACTATTCAGCTGCCCCTACAAACAGTTAGGGGTAGCTGTTAGCCTAAT
>CAVCDC010000073.1:0-14813 GCA_963600865.1 Firmicutes bacterium CAG:103 | reverse complement strand
ATGAGTTGGCCAAGGAGAAGGGTACTGACGTGAAGCGTGAGTACGACCACGAGGTCAACGACGAGGAGCTTCGCGAGCAGATCAAGAACGAACTTTACAAACCAGCATACGAGATCAACCACCAGGCTTTGGAGAAGCACGCACGTGCAGAGGCTTTCGACAAGGTCCTTGCAGACTTCTTGGAGAAGTATGACGCGGCTCACACCGACCTCTCTGAGGAGGAGTTGGAAGAGAAGCATGCAGAGGCTACCCGCTACTACGACGACGTGATGCGCGATGCTATGCGCCGCTGTATCCTCGACGAGGGCTTGCGCCTCGACGGTCGTGCCACTACAGAGATTCGTCCTATCTGGTGTGAGGTTTCTCCTCTGCCAATGCCTCACGGAAGTGCCATCTTCCAGCGTGGCGAGACGATGTCTCTTTCTACCTGTACGCTCGGTACCAAGATGGACGAGAAGCTCATCGACGGTGTCTTGGAGAAGAGCTACCAGCGCTTCCTCCTTCACTATAACTTCCCTCCATTCTCTACTGGCGAGGCTAAGGCTCAGCGCGGCGTAGGCCGTCGTGAGATTGGTCACGGTCACTTGGCTTGGCGCGGTTTGAAGGGTCAGATTCCTTCAGACTTCCCTTACACTGTTCGTTTGGTAAGCCAGATCCTGGAGTCTAACGGTTCTTCTTCTATGGCTACAGTTTGTGCCGGTACACTCGCCCTGATGGACGCTGGTGTTCCAATGAAGAAGCCTGTTTCTGGTATTGCCATGGGCTTGATCAAGAACCCAGGTGAGGAGAAGTACGCTATCCTGAGCGACATCCTCGGCGACGAGGACCACTTGGGCGACATGGACTTCAAGACCACAGGTACACGCGACGGTCTGACCGCCACCCAGATGGATATCAAGTGCGATGGTTTGAGCTTCGAGATCCTTGAGCAGGCATTGATGCAGGCTAAGGCTGGCCGTGAGCACATCCTCAACTGCATGATGGAGACCATCTCCGAGCCACGTGCCGAGATGAAGCCTCAGGTTCCACGCATCGTGGCATTCGACATTCCTAAGGAGTTCATCGGTGCTGTCATCGGTCCTGGCGGTAAGATCATCCAGCAGATGCAGGAAGACACTGGTACCACTATCACCATCGACGAGAGCGACGGCAAGGGCCATGTACAGGTATCTGCGCCCAACAAGGATGCCATCGACGCTGCCTTGGCTAAGATCAAGGCCATCGTTGCCGTTCCTGAGATTGGTGAGGTTTACGAGGGTACTGTCCGCTCCATCATGCCTTACGGCTGCTTCGTAGAGATTCTGCCTGGCAAGGATGGCTTGCTCCACATCTCAGAGATCGACTGGAAGCGTCTTGAGACTGTTGAGGAAGCAGGCATCAAGGAGGGCGACAAGATCAAGGTGAAGTTGATGGAGATTGATCCCAAGACTGGCAAGTACAAGCTCTCTCGCCGTGTGCTCTTGGAGAAGCCCGAGGGCTATGTAGAGCGTGAGCGCCGTCCTCGTCCCGATCGTGGCGAGCGTCGTGGCCGCCGCGATGAGCGTGGTGAGCGTCCTGCCCGTCAGCCTCGCCGCTATGAGCACCGTGAGGAACAGGCTCCCAAGGACTTCAACGACTCCTTGGACCACAACAACGACGTGGATTAAAGATAAAATACTATAATATAAATAGGTGTAATTCTTTATAGGATTGCACCTATTTTTATTTTCCATCCCTGCATTTTTATTTTCCTGCCCTTGTATTTTTCGCTAAAAAACATTACTTTTGCGGCATGAAAGAAAGACTCCTCTATATATTCCTGTTAGCGGCATTGCCTCTTAGTCTACATGCCGAACGTTTCGATTATAGGTCTGCAGCCTACAACCGGTTGGAAGCCATGCCTGGAGGCAAGCTGCTCGATTTGGCTTATTCGTATCTTGACGACGAGGAGAAGCGCGACAGTGCCGAAATAACAATTTACATATCCAGCATCGACAAGCCTTTCAGTTGCACCTCCTTGTACTTCCCGAAATTGCCTCGAATGGAGTCATACTTATCTTGCAGCACCTGAGGGTTATAGCGGTCAGCATTGCGCTTCACTTCTGCAACCAAGGCCGTCTTGTCGATGTCGTTGAGTGCGATAAGGTCTATCTCGTTCATCCCCTTCCTGTCCCAATAGTTACCTACCATCGTAACACGCTCCTCCTCGCTGATTTTCTGGCGGAAGTATTGTTCGAGCACAAGCCCAGTGTAGTCATTGTAATCCCGCTCCACGATTTCCAGTAGCAAGTCGTTGCGTCCCATCTCCACCAAGGCCTGGTTGGGCAAGACAAAGCGGAACCAAAAGCGCAGGAAACAATCCTCCACGCACCATTTCAGGTTTCTGCTGCCCGGCTTACTGAACATTGGGGCCAACTTGCTCACATAGTTGTAGTCTTCCTCCAGACGTTTCAGATAGGTGCCCGTGTTTTTACCGATGATATTGTCTATCTGATTCTGAACCGTCATTCCGCCTGCCACCAATTGCAAGATGCTGAGATAGTTGGCGTAATCCTTGCCAAACTCCGACAACACCAATTCCCTGCCCTCGCTGAGGAATGGACTCTCCTGGTTAGTTACCCATTTGAGCATTCTCTCTTTATCGGTCGCTCCCGCATCCATCAGCAGGGCGATGTACTTGGCCACTCCACCTGTCAGCATATAGAGGCAAAGCAAATCTTCGGAAGTATAGCCAGGATTATAATCATGCAAGATTTCCTTGATGACACTTATCCGAAATGGCTTGAGCCTTATCTCGCAATCCTTCCTGCCATACAGAGGTTCGTCGTCATTGTCGAAGATTTTGTGCATCATGCTATAGATGCTGCCACAAGCCACAAGATTGACCGTAGTCGACTCATGGTATCTGTCCCAAATGTCCTGGATATGGCTCGGGATGGCAGGATTCACCTTCAGGAAGTTTTGGAACTCATCGAAGACGATGGTGAAATGATGATCCTTGCCATATTCCATCACCTGCTCAAAGAACTGTGCGAATGTTTCCAAATGCCCATATATATGAAGTCCAAGCACTTGCTCAGCAGCTTTTTGGAATTTCTCCACCAGCACTCGTTCATTATCTTTCGATACATACAGATACAGCATTTTCTGCTCTTGTTCCGTCTTGAGCAAGAGTGCTGTTTTGCCGATGCGCCTTCTGCCAATCATCACGGTGAAGAGGGAATGCACAATCGACTTTTCCCAGTTCTTGCGCAGTATCTCTATCTCCTTTTTCCTGTCATAAAACCTCATAATGTAACGGCCGTTAAATTAATGTGCGTTAAATAAACATTGCAAAGATAATAAAAAATGCCGAAATTGCTTCCATATCTCGTTGTTTATTTTTATTTGGGGGTAACAAATGCCAAAAAAGGCATGGAAAAGGGCACAATTGCTCGTGCCCCAAAAGAATTCTTGCCTATTTATCTATAAGAGGAAGCTATTGAACCGCAACTTTCTTCACGCTACCGTCGCTGTATTTCACGATATTCATACCCTGTGCTGGCGATGACAACTTCTGACCGTTGATGGAATAACGAAACACCTCCTTGACATCGGAAGAGATAGTTGGATTATCAATGCCAGTTACGTCGAACTCCACGATGTTCTCGAAGTCTCCCCAAACATCAGCAAGCAAATAGTCCTGGTACGTACCTTGCGGAACATATAAAATACACTTTGTTTTATCGATCCCTGCAAACAACCTACTAACTCCTCCCAATGGCGTTTCCCAACTTACATAAACAGAAGCTAAGCCACTACACTCAGAAAAGGCGTCATGACCTATAGACGTAACACTCGAAGGGATGACCAAACAGGTCAATCGACAGCATTCCTTAAAGGCATTGTAGCCTATAGATGTAACACTTGATGGGATAACCAAATTTTTCAAGCGACCGCAATAAGCAAAGGCATTATAACCTATCGCGGTTACACTTGAAGGAATGACTATGTTAGTCAAGCCACGACAATAGGCAAAGGTGTCGTGACCTATAGAAGTTATACTTGAAGGAATCGTAAAATTAACCAAGCCATTGCAAAGACTAAAAGAACTCTTTTCTATCGCAGTAACGCCAGAAGGGATTATCATACTGGTTAAGCCGCTACATCCGAGAAAAGCATAAGGGCCATGTACAGGTATCTGCGCCCAACAAGGATGCCATCGACGCTGCCTTGGCTAAGATCAAGGCCATCGTTGCCGTTCCTGAGATTGGTGAGGTTTACGAGGGTACTGTCCGCTCCATCATGCCTTACGGCTGCTTCGTAGAGATTCTGCCTGGCAAGGATGGCTTGCTCCACATCTCAGAGATCGACTGGAAGCGTCTTGAGACTGTTGAGGAAGCAGGCATCAAGGAGGGCGACAAGATCAAGGTGAAGTTGATGGAGATTGATCCCAAGACTGGCAAGTACAAGCTCTCTCGCCGTGTGCTCTTGGAGAAGCCCGAGGGCTATGTAGAGCGTGAGCGCCGTCCTCGTCCCGATCGTGGCGAGCGTCGTGGCCGCCGCGATGAGCGTGGTGAGCGTCCTGCCCGTCAGCCTCGCCGCTATGAGCACCGTGAGGAACAGGCTCCCAAGGACTTCAACGACTCCTTGGACCACAACAACGACGTGGATTAAAGATAAAATACTATAATATAAATAGGTGTAATTCTTTATAGGATTGCACCTATTTTTATTTTCCATCCCTGCATTTTTATTTTCCTGCCCTTGTATTTTTCGCTAAAAAACATTACTTTTGCGGCATGAAAGAAAGACTCCTCTATATATTCCTGTTAGCGGCATTGCCTCTTAGTCTACATGCCGAACGTTTCGATTATAGGTCTGCAGCCTACAACCGGTTGGAAGCCATGCCTGGAGGCAAGCTGCTCGATTTGGCTTATTCGTATCTTGACGACGAGGAGAAGCGCGACAGCGCCCTGCTCTGTTATACGATAGTTGCCAACAAGTATTACACTGACAATTTGAAAGGCAAGGACTTGCAGAGAAGTATATTAGCAATGGCTGATATTGGGTATATGTATTACTTCTACTATTATGATTATCAGAAAGCTTATCATTATTTCTATCAATCACTTCGAATAGCAGAGAAAGAAAACTTGCATAAGACAAAGGCCTATGTCTATTTGAACCTTGCCAACCTATACCGTACCTATTCAGAGATGAATGAAGGTTTTGGTTTTGACAAGCGAGTGATCAACTTTTATAAACAGTCTTTTTATTTGGCGTTGCAGGCGGACGATAGAAAGGTAGCTTTAGTCGCCTTTTATGGACTGTGCCATTATGCTTATCTCACTCATACCATTCCCCTCGTACGAAAGGAAATGACGGTAGTGAAGTCGCTTCGTTATCCAGCCAACACTCCGCTATTACAAACAGATAGGTACCTCTGTGATGCACTGGAAGCTTTTCAGCGTAAGGACTATGATGCCGCACTTACAAGTTTTGCCATAGTGGTGAAGAGCAATGATGCGACGGATAATCCCAAGCGATTTCAAGTGATGGCACTCGATAAGATTGCTGATATTTACTTTCTGAAGGGGGATAGTTCTAACGGTTTTGCAGCACTAACCAAGGCTTTTAGTTTAGCCAATAGTGCCAAGGCGCACGATTTGCTTCCTCCCATCTATTTGAAGTATTCCCAAGCTTATGCAGGCTTGGGGCAGACAGATTCTGCAGAGAACTATCTATTGAAATATTATCAGACCAAGGAAAAACTACAGCGTAAGGCAAAATTGATGAGCGTAGGAAAGCTCCATTTCCTGGGTGAAATTAATAGGGTCAATGAACAGGTGGCTGATTTGTATCATCAGCGGCAAGTGCAAACCGTCATAATGATAGCAACCACAATAGTTGCCATCTGTTTCATCGTGTTCTTTATCGTGACTATTAAGAACCTCCGTAAGCTGAAGAGTGCTTACCGGGCACTCTACTACAAAAGTTTGGAGACACTCCCGAATAGGAAGAAACTGAACATGCAGCATCCTCAGCCAGACCGCGGCAGTGACAACAAAAAACCGATGGATATAGGGAAAAAGGAAGAATTGAGAGGCATGATAGACCAAGTGCTGTCCGACACCTCAGAGATTTGCTCAGCAGATTTCTCCCTGAACCGTTTGGCGGAGCTGATAGGAGAGAAGTATTGGAACATGTCCGCCATCATCAAGATGATTTACAACAAGAACTTCAATGCCCTACTCAATGAGTATCGCATCAAGGAAGCCTGCAGGTGCATGAATGATGTGGAGAAATATGGCAATTACACCATTGAAGCCATCTCTGCGAGCGTGGGATTTAAGTCGCGTTCCAACTTTGTACAGACCTTTAAAAGCATTACAGGATTAACACCATCCGCTTACCAAAAGTTAGCAAAACAAGAGAAAAGACAACAATTTGTGTTCTGATATTTAATATCTGAACAACGATTGACATTTTCCGCATCTTCTTCTATAAACAGTTGATTATCTTTGCGCCCGAATTTCAGCACAATGGTGTTAAGGGCTTAAAGACTCTGCCTTTTTGCCATTGGAATAAAAATAAAGGGTCTGTATAAGAGAGTTTGTTTATGAACAGAAGGTTTACTTTTAAGGTTGCTGTCATGGCGGTGGCGGCCGCATTTTCTGTGATGACGGCATCTGCGCAGGAAACTGCGTCAAAGTTGAAGAAGTCCGATGCCTCACGTAGTGTATTAGTAAAAGGAAAGCAAGTAAGTAAGGTAGCCAAGGCAGCCAAAGACAGTTATGCTTCTGCCGTACAGGTGAAGGCGCTAAGTCCAAAGAAGAAGATATGGAGTGACGGGACTACTGAGGCTGACATCTTGATTGACGAGGATTTCTCGGTTTTTACCGCAGGCACGGTCAACAAGCCTGACACCAAATTGGTGGCAAGTTTCTATTATCAGCCAGGAATGTATATTGACAACGCCTTGACCAAGGACGGCACTTGGGCTGGCAATTACGTATATTCTGCTGGTGGAGCAGTGGCCCTGCTCTCTCCCAATGAGTATACGGGTTCTTCTTTGATGACACCGCTTGGCGACTATTCTGGTGACTTGACCATTACTTTTAAGGTGAAGGCGCTGGTGGATGCTGATATGTTTGTCAACATTCTTAAAGGTGGCTATTCAGCTTGCGAAGATGCTGATGTAAGAAATAGTGATGACACCTACGATATGCGTATTTACGCCTCCCAGGGATGGAAGGAGGTAACCTTCAAGGTTAGCAATTATTCTGCCGACAATGATGGCTTCATCCAGTTCCAGAACTATGGATCCGTTGTGCTCGATGATATCAAGGTTACAACCACCACTCATTTCTTGGCTTCTCCAAAAATATTGCCGGAGACAGATTTCACAGGTAATAGCTTTACTGCCAACTGGCAACCTGTTCGCAAGGCTCGTGACTATTATGTCAATTTGTATAAGAAGGTATATACAGGTGACACAGACGCCAACTACAATGTGGACTTTGAGAGCGTAGGCGAGGATGGCAATGGCTTCCCGCAAGACTTGACTTTTGCTCCAGTATCCGACCTAAAGGTAAAGAGCGATGCGGGTCGCGATAGTAGCAAGGGCTTGATCCTTTGCAACAATGATACGCTTACCTTGCCTTACAACTTTGCCAAGTACAAGCAACTCAGTATATGGTTTAAGATGTTTGACCCAGACCCATGGAACAGCTACAACTGGTATAGTTCGAAACTGGAGATTCAGGCACTCAACCTTGACGGAACCTGGAGCAGCATCTCCTACTTGACTCTTGCTAACTTCTTGGGAGGTAAATCCTATGACTTTAAGCGTTACGTCAGTTCCGAAAAGTACTATGGTTTTCGCTTCATAGCTTCAGATGTTCCGGAAGGAGATTATATCGTTATTGATGATATCAACTTGACCACAGGACGGCCTGCTAAGTTGGAGCAAGTTCTTGACCCAGACTTTTCTGTAGATTATCCAGGTTATAACACTTATTATGACCAGACGTCCAAGACATCTTATACATTCAGCAATCTCGACCCATACGGCGACTACTATTACACCGTTCGTACGCATTATCGTTTCGACACGTCTGAAGCACTGTTGACTCATGCTATAGGTGTGGCTTCCCCAGCAACCAAGGCAGCTACAGACATTACAACTGGCGAGTCATACACAGCCAACTGGGAAGAGTCGCCTCGTGCAACCTCTTACGAAGTAACCAATTATGGCGTAACTAAGTTGGATAAGGATGAGAACAACTATGCGCTCTTGGATGAAGATTTCTCTAAGATAGACGAAGAGATAACAACTGCTACAGATCCATACAACCCAGAAGACTTAGGGGCAGAAGGCGTTACACCACTCGATGGTTACACCAATGTGCCAGGTTGGACTACCACAGGTACTACAGTAGCCCAGGGCATGGTAGGATGTGCTGAGAGTTATAGCGGCACAAATTATGTGAAGACTCCAGAAATCTACTTCGGTAATGGCACTACTTTCCGCATGCATGTAAAGGCTTATGGCGTGGCAAACGAGGGACTCGTGATGTATGTAGGTGGTAAGATGACAGGTGGTTACTTCCAGAGCACTGGCGAGAAAATGGATGGTGACGAAGACAATGAGAAGGGTGTCATCGATGGCACATTTGAGTTCTCTTGCCCTAACAAACTTGACAATATCACTTTCTATACTTTGGAGAGCACAGCCTTTGTGCTCGATGAAGTGAAGGTTATGCAGGATTTGAAGGCTGGTGATTGCAAGTATACCTACTTAGGCACTCAGACCGTGGATGGCAATACCCGCAGTTGTGTGTTCGATGACTTGGCTTCTTATGGTAGTTTTGATGATTATGCTTTCAATGTGAAGGCAGAGATTACGGACGATGGCGAATATGCAGAGTCTACGAAGTCTGATTTCCGCTTGATCAGTTCAGCGTCTACTTCCGCTATCAGCGATGTGACGAAAGATACTGAAATCAAGGAAGTGGCCCGCTATTCTGTTGACGGCAAGCGTATCTCCACTCCTGTAAGGGGCATCAATCTCGTCAAGCTTTCCAATGGAAAACTGCTAAAAGTTGTTGTCAGATAAGCAAATAATGAATAAAAAATGTATTCCAGTGATTGCCTTAGGCTTTATGGCCTTAGGCAATCTTCATGCCCAAACCGTAGTGGAGCGTCCCCAGAAGAGTGGGACTCTTCTGTCTGACAAAGCAGCTGCGCAGTCCCGTAGGCAGGTGTCGACTGGTGAAGATGCAGAACTTCAGCCTGTGCTCGTGAAATGCAGGGATGCACAAGACTTGGGAGAAAAGCTTTGCTTTGCGGGCTATCATGCCGTGGTCATTTCGGACAGTTTGTTGACGGCGCGTGTTCCTTATTCTGATTTGCAAAAACTATATGATGACGAGCGTGTGGCTTATGTTCAGCTCTCTCGTCAGGCTGCGCCTTCCTTGGTAAAGGTAAGAGAAGCCTTGGGGGTAGACAAGATTCAATCGGGTGACGGACTTGACACGCCTTATACGGGTAAGGGAGTGTTGATTGGTGTCATCGACCAAGGATTCGAATACAAGCACATCGCCTTCCTGGACAAGGACAACCATTCCAGAGTGGTAGCTGTATGGAACCGCAAGGGATACTCTTCCGGGGCGGATAGTGAGCCGACGACGGATATCCCGACGAGCGGTGACGGCTTCGACTCTTATGGTCATGCTACGCATGTTACCAACATCGCTGCCGGTTCCAAAATCACGGAAAACGATTATTACGGAATGGCACCAGATGCGGACATCGTCATGATTCCGTCAGAATTCTCCGAGGCTGAGGTGTTAGAGGATGTCAAGTATATCAGCGACCTGGCAAAGCAACGCCACCAACCTTGGGTTGTCAACATGAGTTTTGGAACCCAGTTGGGTGCTCACGACGGTACTACTGATTTCGCCCATTCCATCGATGGAATACTTGCCGATGGAAATGGTCATCAGATTGTGATTGCCGCTGGCAATGAGGGTGCGTTTGTGGAGCATGCTGAACATGCTTTTACGAAGAACGACGAGATGGTCAGACTCTTGGTCAATCCCAGCACCTATGGAGCTATCATCGACCTTTGGGGACAGGCAGTGGACGGAGAAAAGCATCTCCAGTTGCGCCCGTTCATCTATCAGGCAGGAGAAATCGATTATCAAACTCCTGAGTTTTGGGAAGAATGTATTGCCGCCGACCAGATTGCACCGTTCAACAACAAGCAGCATTACCAATTGAGAGTTCCGCAGAACATGTTGCAGGGTGGCAAACTTGGCTTGGAGATTGTGGGACAGACTGGTGATGAATTTCATGCCTGGACAAACTCTGGCTATGGTGACTTTATGAAAGGTCCCGACGACACCTATGTGACTGGCGACAATCGCTATTGCGTGGACGAGTTTGGCGCTTCCACTCGCAATTCCATTGTGGCAGCTGCTTATGTCACTTCCAATACATGGACCGATTTCAAAGGACGTGAGGAACAAGACTTCCGTGGCGAGGTGGGCGACATAGCCGATTTTTCCAGTGTTGGTCCTTCGCTGACAGGCGTGCCTAAGCCTACAGTTGCAGCTCCAGGGTCGGTCGTGGTGTCTGCCGTGTCCAAGTATGGTACTTCGTTTGATAAGTCAAGTACCGACAATGTGCAAATCGTGAAGCGTGGCTTAAAAAGCTACTATTACCAGCAGATGTCTGGTACGTCGATGGCAACGCCTGCCATAACGGGCGTTATCGCACTATGGTTACAGGCGAATCCCAACCTGACTGCCCAGCAGATATTGGAAATCATCCAGAAGACCTCTAAGCACGATGAGTTTACTGGCGATGATGCCTGGAATGAGCGTTGGGGCTATGGCAAGCTCAATGCCTACGAGGGGTTGAAGGAGGCATTACGCCTTGCTGATGGCACAGGCATTACGATGGTGAGAAATTCCGATGCTCCTGTCTCCATCTATAAGGCGGGCAGTACCTGGCGTTTGCTCTTCAACGACAAGGAGAGTTACGCCCAAGTCTCTGTCGCCGCCCTCGACGGCAAGGTCGTCGACTCACATATATTTCGAAATTTAGAGAGAGGACAGGAGGAGACACTTTCATTCGCCTGTCATGCTCCAGGTGTTTATGTAGTTACGGTCAAGACCACAGGAAGTATCCTAACTAATAAATTGTTAGTCTATTAAATTCGTGTTCTATTTCAATTTGGTCTTAGATGGTGTGTCGGTGCGACACCGACACACCATCACTTCTTGATTCCACGATGAAAGAGACCATGCAACCCATTCATATCATTTCTGCTTTTTCGTTCTACTTCAAGTTCTTCTCGAAAAACTCCAGCACCTTTCCCTGCACCTTCACACCGCAGGAATGCGGAATGTCCCACAGTTCAGTGTCGAGCTTATCGTCAGCCCCCTGACTCTTCCACACCTTATGCATCTCCTCGAAGGCGGCGTTCACGCCCCGAATGGGGAAGAGATGGTCTTGCGTGCCATTGATAAAGAGCATCGGCTTAGGACAGGCGAGGGAGGCGATGTGTGGATAGTCGAGATACTGACGCAGAGCCGGGATGCAGTTGGCAAAGCCGCCATACTCCCGTTTCTTGTCGGCGGAGGACATCTGCACATCGGTGGTCACCATCCAGCAGATAGACGCACCTGCCTTGATTCTATCCGACAACGCCGAGAGCATCCACGAGCGATAAGCTCCCATCGAACAGCCCATGCAGCCGACCCGCTCCTTGTCCACCATCGGCAGGGTGGCAAGAAAGTCGGTAGAGGCGATGTCGTCGTATGTCATGAACGCCGAGAGGTCACGCCCCAACATCATCATGTTGCCGGCAATGATGTCGTACTTGCTGCGGTCTACGCCCTCCTTCCTGCCACGCTCACCCCACATCGGAGCATCCATGGAGAAGACCACATAACCATGCTTTGCCAGATAGTCGCCCACATACTGCCCTCCGTAGACGCGGGAAGCCCATTCATCGGCGTCGTCAAGCACCTCCTTGTTGCGGGCTTGTTTCTCCTGCGTATCGCTTTCCGATGGCGAGAAGAAGGGGCGAATCATCTTCTCCTTGCCAATAAACAGGTGACCGCCGTGGTCGTGGAGAAGATTGACCGTAGGAAACTTTTCTAACGAAAATTTCCCTTTTTCGTTAGAAGAAACTTTTTCAAAGTAAGCATTCGGAACCAAGAGATAGGCCGTGATGCGACTGTAAGCGTTGACATTGAAGGCGATTTTCTGCGCTCTGTAGCCATCCCTCTGCTCCTCGGCAAGCACCTCCATGTCCCACGACGCAGCCTTGCGGGGTGGCGTCATCATGCACTCGAAGACCTTCTGACGAGCCACTTTCTTCCACTCGTCGAAGTTCGTGACAGGACTGTTGCCCCACGCCATCGGATAGGTCAGTTCCTTCTTCAACTCCTCCACATAGCGAGGCAGGTCGAAGTAAAACTCATAGTTCTCACGCGTCTGCAGCTTGCCCTTCTTCGTTGTCTTCCCGTCTGCCGACAAGTCATTTGCCATGGCTGCAAGTCCCATCAGACAAAACAACGACAACAATAGCAATCGATTATTCTTCATATTTTCATTCTACAATTAAGCATCCATTCCCATGCTGGGACAACATGATTACTCAACATTTTGCTATTCGACAAATACCTTCATATTTCGAGGGCAAAAATAAGAAAAACACCTGATAGCGACAAGAAAAAACACAAAATCTTTCGTGACGTCACTGATTTTTGCGGTCATCAGGAAGTTATTTTTAGCACAAACTGTTCAAAAGATGAAGAGCATTCCGATATTTTGCTTACCTTTGCCAAGAAATAAAAAGAATAGAAGTATGAAGATAGCAGTATTTTGTTCGGCAAACAAGAATATCGACCCCGATTTCTTCGCCATGACGGAGGAATTGGGCAAGTGGATGGGCGAGAACGGACACGACCTGGTGTTCGGCGGATGCAACATGGGACTGATGGAGAGCGTCGGCAAAGCCGTGAAAGCGCATGGCGGAAGAACCGTCGGCGTGGTGCCAAGCATGGTGGAGAAAGGCGGCAGAGCTTTCGACAATCTCGACGTGGAGATACCTTGCGACAACCTCTCCGACCGCAAAGACCTGATGCTTGCTCAGAGCGACATCGTAGTGGCACTACCAGGAGGCATTGGGACGCTCGACGAAATCTTCACCGTTGCAGCATCCCACACCATCGGCTACCACGGCAAGATGGTGATTCTCTACAACATGAAAGGGTTCTGGAACACCACCATCGCCCTACTCGACGACCTGCAGGAGAAGGGCATGATACGAGGCGACTGGCACGACTACATCGAAGTGGCTAATGACTTCGAGGAACTGAAAAGGAAAATAGAGGAAGGAGCATAAACCTTCCTCTATTTTTCTTTCTTCACTCTTCGTTCTTCACTCTTCGTTCTTCACTTTTCACTCACAAGAGGATTCTTCATTCTTCGTTTTTCACTCTTCACTCACAAGAGGATTCTTCACTCTTCGTTTTTCACTCTTCACTTCAGAATACTCTGTCCTTCGAGCAGGGCGAGCGCCTTGTTTTCGTTTTCCTCCATGATCTCACGCTCCCCAGGGCCTTTGTCGTTGATGCCACAGAGGTGGAGGATGCCATGGATGATGACACGGTGCAGCTCGTCATCGTAAGTTTTTCCGAATTTCTCGGCATTGGTGCGCACGGTATCGAGGGAAATCACGATGTCACCGTTGATGACGTCGTCCTCGTCGTAGTCGAAGGTGATGACATCGGTGTAATAGTCATGACCCAGATACTCATTGTTCACTTCGAGAATTTTTTCATCGTCCACGAACATGTAGCCTATCTCACCCACCTTGCGGCCATGAGAGGCTGCCACCTTGCGAATCCATGCACTGGTGTCGCGGCGCTTGATCTTTGGCATTTTCACGCCTTCTACATTATACGTAATCATAATCTTTATGGAGTTAAGGAGTTAAGGAGTTAAAGGAGTTAAGACTACACCTTTTCGCTCTAATACTCCATATTATACATTATATAAATATTATTTCTTTACTTCCTTGGCAAGAACTCCGTCACATCCCTTCCGAAGAACCTCAGTTCCCGAACCAGCGTGGAGCTGACGCTGCTGTATCTTGGGTCGGAGAAGAGGAGGATGGTCTCTACCCCACCCAACTGCTTGTTGATATCTGCCTGCTCGCGCTCATACTCGAAGTCCTTTGCCGAGCGAACGCCACGCACCAAGAACTGGGCACCCAAGCGATGCGCCAAGTCGACGGTGAGGTCATCGTAGGAGACCACCTCCAAGCGAAAGCCTTTCGAAGCATCGGCGGCATCGACCAGTTCGGCGCACTCCTTCGGGAACACCGCCTTGATGTC
Source organism: Firmicutes bacterium CAG:103 (assembly GCA_963600865.1). GTDB lineage: Bacteria > Bacteroidota > Bacteroidia > Bacteroidales > Bacteroidaceae > Prevotella. The sequence goes on along the minus strand of CAVCDC010000073.1, from coordinate 435 downwards.
CTCCACACGCTTCGAGATTTCCTCGTTGGCATGTTTCAGCTTGCTCACCGCCACGGCGATGACGAGCTTGTCAAACATGGGCAGCGCCCTGAGGGCAATGTCCTGGTGCCCTATCGTAAATGGGTCGAACGTACCCGTAAATATCCCTATCTTCATAGGTTAAGTGAAGAGTGAAGAACGAAGAGTGAAGAATCCTCTTGTCCTTCTGATTATTCTTTTTGTTAATTCTTTACTCAAACGAAGACTGAAGCTCCAAAGCAATTGGATTCTTCCCTCTTAACTCTTCGTTCTTCACTTACTCAAAGAGGTCTCCCTGCATTACGTTTCCCGAGTAGGGGTTCTTGCCGAGGTGGTCGTAGGCGAGCTTCGTCGCCATGCGTCCACGAGACGTGCGCTTGATGAAGCCCTCCATGATGAGGAAAGGCTCGTACACCT
>CAVCDC010000072.1:0-14941 GCA_963600865.1 Firmicutes bacterium CAG:103 | reverse complement strand
ACGAGAGCGGGTTCTACTGCCTCGTCTTCGGTTCGAAGCTGCCGATAGCGCAGCGGAATTGAAAATCTATATTTTTGCAGAAAACTTTCGTTTCAGAATATTTTTTGTATTTTTCGCTCCTCTTTGTTTGTTTTTTCCACTTTTTTCTATAACTTTGCAACCACAACCGAAAAACAAGCGTGGACCACAGGATGGAAAACGCTCGGTTTCAAGAATATCAGAAAGCACAAGCGATGAAAACAAGCAATATACCAAAGACACAAGAAAGAAACAAAACAACCAAAGAAACAACAACCATACATAAATTATCAACCAATAAAAGAAATATTTTTAAAACTATGAAAGCAGCAGAAGTAATTGCGAATCTGCAGAGAAGATTCCCCAACGAGCCGGAATACATCCAGGCCGTCAGTCAGGTGCTCGGCACCATCGAGGACGAGTACAACAAACACCCAGAGTTTGAGAAGGCCAACCTCATCGAGCGCCTTTGCATCCCCGACCGCGTCATCGAGTTCCGTGTGTCATGGGTGGACGACAAGGGCAACGTGCAGACCAACATGGGCTACCGCATACAGCACAACAACGTGATAGGTCCCTACAAGGGCGGTCTCCGCTTCCACAAGTCTGTCAACTTAGGTATCCTGAAGTTCTTGGCATTCGAGCAGACCTTCAAGAACTCACTCACCACGCTCCCCATGGGCGGTGCCAAGGGTGGTTCTGACTTCTCGCCACGCGGCAAGAGCAACGCCGAGGTGATGCGCTTCTGCCAGGCATTCATGACAGAACTGTACCGCCACATCGGTCCCGACGAGGACGTGCCAGCTGGCGACATCGGCGTAGGCGGACGCGAGGTGGGCTACCTCTTCGGCATGTACAAGAAGCTGACACACCAGTTCCAGGGCATGCTCACGGGCAAGGGACAGGAGTTTGGCGGTTCGCTCATCCGCCCCGAGGCTACAGGCTACGGCAACGTATACTTCCTGCTCAACATGCTCGCCACCAAGAACATTGACATCAAGGGCAAGACCGTGCTCGTATCCGGTTCGGGCAACGTGGCTCAGTACACCATGGAGAAGCTCATCCAGCTCGGTGCGAAGCCCGTCACCTGCTCCGACTCCAACGGATACATCTACGACCCGGACGGCATCGACGCAGAGAAGCTCGCCTACATCATGGAACTGAAGAACGTGGAGCGTGGCCGCATCAAGGAGTATGCCGAGAAGTATGGCGTGAAGTATGTTGAGGGACAGAAGCCTTGGTTTGAGAAGGCCGACATCGCACTGCCTTCCGCCACACAGAACGAGATCAACGAGGAGGCTGCCAAGGCTCTCATCGCCAACGGTGTCATCGCCGTGAGCGAGGGTGCCAACATGCCTTCTACCCCAGAGGCCATCAAGGTGTTCCAGGACGCCAAGATACTCTATGCCCCAGGAAAGGCTGCCAACGCTGGCGGTGTCGCCGTGTCGGGCTTGGAGATGAGTCAGAACTCAGAGCGCCTGAAGTGGACACGCGAGGAGGTGGACGCCAAGTTGCATGACATCATGAACGACATCCACGCCAACTGCGTGAAGTATGGTACTGATGCCGACGGCTACGTCAACTATGTGAAGGGTGCCAACGTGGCTGGCTTCCTCAAGGTGGCAAGAGCCATGATGGCGCAGGGTATCGTATAAAAAACTACGACTATTTATGAGATACGACGGTCGTATTCGAGAGTACGACTTCGTATTTCGCAACAAATAGACATAAAGACTACAAAAGGAAAGTCCAGGATGCGGGGTAATATCTGCGTTCCGGACTTTTTTATTTTCATCCAACTTTCGGAATCTTTTTCATCCAACTTTCGGAATCTGAAAATAAGGAATCATTTTACGTTCTCCACCTTTCCCTGTCCTATGGAAGACACCCAGAGCCCGAGGAACGTCAAGGCACCGTTGAGCATGAGCAGTTCGTAACCGAAGCGATAGCCCGTGAGACGCTCCACGCCATAGTCCAAACCGAGGCAGACCAGCGGACTTGCCACTGCGATGAACGGCACCCAGCGGTCGGTCACCTTGCGGCGTGTGCCGAGGGCAAAGACAAAGAGTCCCAAGAGCGGACCGTAGGTGTAGGAACAGAGCACGTAGATGGCGTCAATGACACTCGTGGAGCCGACGGCCTTGAAGGCGACGATGAGCAGCATGAAGACGAAAGCCACGACAAGATGCATCTTCTTGCGCAGCGCTATGTCTTCGTCACGCTCGAAGAGGTCGATGCAGACACTCGTGGTGATGGCCGTAAGAGCCGAGTCGGCACTGGAGAAACTGGCGGCGACGATGCCCACCGTGAAGCATACCACCACCGATATGCCCATGTATCCCGAAGCCGCAAACATAGGGAGCAGTTCGTCGGGAGCCTCGGGCAGGGAGATGCCCTCGTGACGCGCCAGCATGAGGAGCAGCACACCGAGCGAGAGGAACAGCAGATTGGCAGGAATGAAAGCCAAGCCATAGCTGCACACGTCCTTCTGCGACTCGCGCAAAGTCTTGCAGGTGAGGTTCTTCTGCATCATGTCCTGGTCGAGTCCCGTCATGACGATCGTGACGAAGATACCACTGAGAAACTGCTTCCAGAAGTTCTGCTTGGACATCCAGTCGTCGAAGACAAACACCCTCGAATGACTGTCATTCCATATCGCCTCGACCGCCTGGAGAGGGGTCAGCGAGAGCATGTCGATGACCTGGAAGACGATGAGCAGCAACGCCACAAACATGCAGAGCGTCTGAAACGAGTCGGTCCACACCAACGTCTTGATGCCTCCCTTGCGCGTATAAAGCCAGATGAGCATGACCATGGCGGGGACGGTAATCCAGAAAGGCACACCGAGGTCGTCGAGCACAAAGCGCTGCAGGATGATGCACACCACGAAGAAGCGGACGGCGGCACCCGTCAACTTGGAGAGCAGGAAAAAGCCCGCCCCCGTCTTGTACGAACGCTTGCCCAACCTGTGGAGCAGATAGGTGTAGATGGTAGTGAGATTGTAGTGGTAATACACGGGCAGCAATACAAAAGCAACCACGATGTATCCCACTACAAATCCCAAACACATTTGAAGATAACTCATGTTGGAGAACATCACCATGCCAGGCACGCTGACGAAGGTGATGCCAGAGATGGATGCGCCTATCATGCCAAATGCAACCATGTACCAGGGCGACCGGCGGTCGGCGCGGTAAAACGTCTCATTGTTCGCCTGCCGCGACGTAAAGCGGCTGAATAGTATCAATATCCCAAAATAGGACAATATTGTCAATATGATTATCATACATCTAAGTTTGAACGTGTAAAGGTATAATAGAATGGAGAAATGACAAAAAAAATACTAAAATATTTACACAGAGAAAGATATATTTAACATTCGTAAAGACTTTCTTGTCCCTCATCGTACCAAAGAAAACAAGGAAACGGATAATATTTCCACCCAAATGGCGATTATTACAAATATAATGTTTATCTTTGCATAAGATATTGCTGCACTCGGCAATTTGAAACGAAAAGACTATGGCACTGAAGTTATATCCTATAGGAATACAGAAGTTAGATACAAGACCCATGAAAGAAACCCTTTGGAACGCCAACTATATCAAGGTGATGACCACCAACTTCCTGTTGTACTTCGCCTTCTACCTGCTCACGCCGTTGCTGCCCCTCTATCTGAGCGACAGCTTCGGAGCCACCAAAGACACCATCGGCATCGTACTGAGCGGATACACCGTGGCGGCACTCCTCATACGCCCCTTCAGCGGCTATATCGTGGACAGCTTTACTCGCAAGAAAGTGCTCATGGTATGTCTCACGGGCTTCTTCGTGTTCTTCGCCGGATACATCGCCGCCAGCACCATCCTCATGTTTGCCATCTGCCGCACGCTCCATGGTGCTCCCTTCGGGGCGGTGACCGTCGCCAACAGCACGTGTGCCATCGACGTACTGCCACCGAGCAGGCGCAACGAGGGCGTGGGTCTCTATGGACTGAGCAACAACTTCGCCATGGCGATAGCCCCGTCAGTAGGCATCTGGTTGCACAACGCCTGCCAGAGTTTCATGGTGCTCTTCTGGATAGCGTTCTTCGTGGCAATGGCATCGGTGCTCATCGCCTCCACACTTCGCCTGTCGGAGAAGCAGACCGTGAAGAACAAGGAGAAGATTTCGCTGGACCGCTTCTTCCTCACCCGTGCCTGGCTCCTCGCCGTGAACATTGCGATGTTCGGCTTCTGCTGGGGCGTGTTGAGCAATTATCTCGCCATCTATAGCAAGGAGGAATTGGGCATCTCGGGGGGCACGGGCACTTATTTCGCCATCCTCTCCATGGGACTCTTCCTCTCCCGACTGCAGGGGCGCAAGGCACTGAGCCAAGGGCGACTCACACAGAACGCGGCAGAGGGGATGTGCCTCTCTCTGATAGGTTTCGTGCTCTTCGTGGCATGGCACAACCCGATAGCCTACTATCTCTCTGCCGCCCTCATCGGACTGGGCAACGGGCACCTCTACCCCGCCTTCCTCAACATGTTTATACATGTGGCACGCCACGACCAGCGCGGCACTGCCAATAGCAGCATCCTGACGGGATGGGACTTAGGCTTCGGCATCGGATGCCTCTTGGGCGGTGTGGTAGCGGAGCACGGAGGCTACAATGCCGCCTTCTGGATGGTGGCGATAGAGAATGCCTGCGGCGTGGCGCTCTTCTTCCTCGCCTCTCGACAATTCTATGTCAAAAGGGAAAGATTTTAAAAGTTAAAAGTGAAAAGTGAAGAATCCAATAGCTTAAGTGAAAAACGAAGAGTGAAGAATCCAATACCCTATAATGCATTTGGATTCTTCACTCTTAACTCTTAACTCTTCACTTTCAAGAGGATTCTTCACTCTTCACTCTTAATTCTTCACTTTCAAGAGGATTCTTCACTCTTAACTCTTAACTCTACACTTCATTCATTAGAATGGGAGGTCGTCTGTGCTCTGCTGTGCGTCTGAAGACTGACCTGCAGACTGAGCAGGCTGTGCAGGTTGAGCGGCAGCAGGCTGGACAGGAGCGGCTGCAGCAGGAGCAACAGGAGCGGGAGCACCCATCGGTGGGAATGGCTGCATGCCAGGCTGCATACCGGGCTGCATGGCACCTACGGCATTGGGGTCTACGCGCTGAACATTCCAGGCACGTACGTTGTTGAACCAGCGGCCGTTATACTCATGCGCATCGATGTCGAAGGACACCAAGATCTCCTCACCACTCTGTATGTTGAACTGTGAAAGACGCTCAGCACCAAAAATGTCAAAGACGAGCTTCTTGGGATACTGCTCATGAGTCTCTATGACAAACGACTGCGACTTCCATTCTCCTCTTGCAGAGACACCGCTTCTTTCTGGCAAAACGGCAATAACCTTTCCTTGTAATTCCATAGTCTTATTAAAGGCGGGCTCTATAAATTAGCCGTGCATGACAACGCAGACGTTTCCCCCTTGTCGGCAGCAAAGCGTAACCCGTAAATCGTTAATGTTTTGATAGAGGTGGTAATTTATAGAACCCACCCTGTTTTGGACTGCGAAATTACTAAAAATAGTTCACAAACTGAAACTTTTCGCTCTTTTTTTTGCGAGACATTGATATTTTTTGTATTTTTGTACGCATATTAGGACAAGTGGCAAGGAGGGAACGGAACCCCACCCCGCCAGTCCACACAAAGACAGAATAGTAAAACAAAAATATAAAGTACAACCCATGAGATTCGTTTTATCCAGCTCTGCTCTCAGCAGCAGGCTCAACATGCTTTCCAAAGTCATCAGCAGCAAGAACTCGATGCCTATCCTCGAGTGCTTCCTCTTTGAAGTAGTAGGCAATGAAATGACCATCACTGCCAGCGACAGCGACAATGTACTGAAGAGTACACTCGAACTGACTGAGAGCGACAGAGACGGCGCCTTCTGCATCCCCAACCACGTGATGCTCGGTGCCATCAAGGAACTGCCCGAGCAGCCTCTCACCTTCGAGGTGGACACCGACTCGTTTGCCGTCAAATTGGTATACCAGAACGGTCTGTACAACTTCACCGCACAGAGCGCAGAAGAATATCCGCACAACCAGCCCATGGACGAGAGTGCCGCTCATACTGCCACCATCCCCGCACAGGTAATGGTGGACACCATCAGCCGATGCATCTTCGCCACGGCAAACGATGAGCTGCGCCCCATCATGAACGGTATCTACTTCGACCTCACACCCGAGTCGCTCACCATCGTGGCAAGCGACGGACACAAGTTGGTACGCAACAGGGAGTTTAACATTCACGGCGAGGAGGCTGCCGCTTTCGACCTGCCCAAGAAGCCTGCCACACTGCTCAAGAACGTGCTGAGCAGAGAGGGTGGCGACGTGACCGTGAAGTTTGACGGCAGAAACGCTGAGATCACATACGACGACGGTGTACTCAGCTGCCGACTCATCGACGGCAAATATCCTAACTACAACTCCGTCATCCCTACCAACAACCCTTGCGAGGTGACCGTAGACAGACGTGCCATGCTCAGTGCACTGCGCCGCGTCATCCCCTTCGCCAGTGAGAGCAGTCAGCTCGTGCGCCTGCACATCGAGGCAGGACACATCGAAATCTCTTCCGAAGACCTCGACTTCTCTACATCGGCTAAGGAACAGATCGCCTGCGAATATGCTGGAACGCCCATGAGCATCGGATTCAAGGGAAGCAGTCTGATGGAGACTCTCAGCAACCTGACATGCGACCAGATCATCATCAAGTTGGCTGACCCAAGCCGCGCCGGCATCATCGTACCAGCAGAGGCTTCTGAGAACGAGGACGTACTGATGCTCATCATGCCGATGTTGCTCAACGACTAAGGCACGGAGGGACTTTATAACAGGATAGAATCATGAAACTGAATCTGAAAAAGCCATTGGTCGTCTTCGACTTGGAGACTACGGGTCTCGACCTCGTGAACGACCGCATCATACAGATGTCTTATATTAAGGTGTCGCCAGACGGCACGGAAGACAGGAAGAACATCTTCGTCAACCCGGGCAAGCCCATCCCCGAAGAGGTGGTGAAGCTCACGGGCATCAGCAACGAGGACGTAAAGGACGCTCCCACCTTCGCTCAGTTGGCGACCAACCTCGCTAAGGAGTTTGTGGGCTGCGACTTTGCTGGCTATAACTCCAACCATTTCGATGTGCCCATGCTCGCAGAGGAGTTTCTGCGTGCCGGCATCGACTTCGACTTCTCCAAGTGCCGTCTCATCGACGCTCAGACCATCTTCATGAAGATGGAGCGCCGCAACCTTGCCGCCGCATATAAGTTCTTCTGCGGCAGGAAGATGGAGGACGACTTCGAGGCTCACCGTGCAGACCAGGACACGGAGGCTACCTACCGCGTGCTGATGGGCGAACTCGACAAGTATGCCCCGGGCATGCAGGAAGAGCCCGACCGTGTGCTGAACAACGACATGGACGAACTGGCTGCCTTCTCCAAGCAGAATGACAACGTCGACTTTGCCGGACGTATCGTTTGGCAGGAGGTGAAGGACGCACAGGGCAACGTGGTCAACGACGAGAAAGGCGAGCCATACAAGCACGAGGTGTTCAACTTCGGCAAATACAAGGGAAGGGATGTCGCAGAGGTATTAAGATGTGACCCTGGTTACTTCAACTGGATACAAAACAGTGAATTTACCAACAACACCAAGCAGGTGCTGACGCGCATACGCCTGAGGGAGTATAGCAAGATGAACAACTCATTATAAGACTACTATGTTGCAAGGTAAAAAAATCGTGCTGGGCATCACTGGTTCGATAGCTGCCTACAAGGCGTGCCTCATCATACGTGCACTCATCAAGCGTGGCGCCGAGGTGCAGGTGGTCATCACCCCTGCCGGCAAGGAGTTTATCACGCCCATCACGCTCTCTGCACTGACACACAAGCCTGTCATCAGCGAATTCTTCTCGCAGCGTGACGGCACATGGAACTCGCATGTGGACATCGGACTGTGGGCTGACGCCATGCTCATCGCTCCATGCACCGCCGCTACCTTAGGGAAGATGGCAAACGGCATAGCCGACAACATGCTCATCACGACCTACCTGTCGATGAAGGCGCCTGTCTTCATCGCACCCGCCATGGACCTCGACATGTACAGACATCCGTCTACCCAGGAGAACATGGAAAGACTGAAAAGCTATGGCAACCGCATCATCGAACCGCAGTCGGGATTCCTCGCAAGCGGTCTGGAAGGGAAAGGACGCATGGAAGAGCCTGACCGCATCGTGGAGGCTTTGGACAAGTTCTTCGAAGGCGAGACTTCGGCTGACACGGCTGAGGAGACAACTCTGCAAGGCGCTTATAATCTGCAAGACCAAGACTCCTCTACCCTACAAGACCTGCAGGGAAAGAAGATTATGATCACAGCCGGTCCTACCTACGAGAAGATAGACCCCGTGCGCTTCATAGGCAACTACTCTTCGGGAAAGATGGGCTTTGCCCTCGCCGAGGAATGTCTCTGCCGAGGTGCCGAGGTGGTGCTCATCGCCGGTCCCGTGGCTCTACAGTGCAGTGAAGGCATACAACGCATCGACGTGGAGAGTTGCGAGGAGATGCACCATGCTGCCGTCAAGGAGTTCACTGACTGCGATGCGGCTATTCTCTGCGCCGCCGTCGCCGACTTCCGACCAGCCGAGGTGGCAATGCAAAAGATAAAGAGAGAGAAGGATGACTTAGAGCTGAGACTCATCCCCACGCACGACATCGCTGCATCGATAGGCAAGATGAAGAAGGAAGGACAGCGCATCGTGGCTTTCGCCTTAGAGACAAACGACGAGGAAAGCAACGCCGAGAAGAAACGCAAGAAGAAGAACGCCGACTTCATCGTGCTCAACTCCACACGCAACGAAGGTACGACATTCCGCACCGACGACAACCAGATTACTATCATTTCGGAACAAGGCAAGAAAGAATATGATAAGAAGCCGAAGACTGAGGTGGCTCGCGACATCATTGACGAGCTTGCTCGCCTGTGGTAGTGGCATCACTGTGGCACAGGCTCAGGAGCTACAGGCAAGAATCACCATCAACCATGCCCAGATAGAGGGTACGGACAATGCTGTGTTCGACAACCTGCAGCAAACGCTCGAACAGTTTGTCAACGACAGGCAGTGGACCAACCTGCAGTTCCAGAAGAATGAACGCATCAACTGCAACTTCAACATCACGGTGTCGAAGTATGACAAGGAGCAGAACCTCTTCACATGCAAGGCACAGGTGCAGGCAAACCGTCCTGTGTATAATGCGGCATATACCACCACTATATATAATAATGTGGACGACAACTTCACGTTCAACTTCGCACAGTTCGACCAATTGGAGTTTAATGAGGAGAATCTCGACAACCAGCTCACGACGCTCTTTGCCTACTACGCCTATCTCATCATCGGCATCGACCTCGACACGTTCTCGCCCATGGGAGGAGAGGATGTCCTGCAAAGGTGCATGAACCTCACCAACAACGCCCAAAACCTGTCTTATCCCGGATGGAAGGCTTTCGAGGACTCACGCAACCGATATGCCATCATCGCCGACTATACGGACGGTGGTATGCAGCCCTTCAGACAGATGCAGTATGACTACTACCGCAAGGGACTGGACGAGATGGCCAACAATGCGGAACGTGGAAGGACAGAGATCACCACTACCCTACTCGACAACTTCAAGAAGGCGCACGAGAACAAGCCTCTCAGTATGTTGCCGCAGATATGGACCGACTATAAGAAGGACGAACTTGCCAATATCTACAAGGGGAAAGGCACACAGAAAGAGAAGGAGAGTCTCTACGAACTGCTCTTCTCTATCAATGCTTCACAGAACAGTTATTGGGATAAGATCAAGGAATAGCTCTCAAGATAAAAACTTTAAGCAAACATGCTGAAACAACTATATATCAAGAACTTCACACTCATAGACGAACTCAACATCGAGTTGCACCCGGGCTTCTCCGTCATCACTGGAGAGACGGGAGCAGGCAAGAGTATCATCCTCGGAGCCATCGGACTGCTCTTGGGCAACCGAGCCGACTCGAAGGCTATCAAGACGGGATGTGACCGCTGCACCATCGAGGCGCATTTCGACCTCTCACGGTATGGCATGGAAGCCTTCTTCGAGGCCCACGACATCGACTATGACGCCCAGGATACCATCATACGCAGAGAACTGACGGCGGCTGGGAAGAGCCGTGCCTTCATCAACGACACGCCCGTGCCGCTATCATTGATGAGGGAGCTGGGAGAAAGCCTCGTCGACATCCATTCTCAGCATCAGAATCTCTTGTTGCAGAAGGAGGACTTCCAACTCAACGTGGTTGACATCATGGCGGGTGACAGCAAGGAAACGAATGCATACACCACCGTCTACAAGGAATACTGCATGGCAAAGAGCCAACTGGAAGAGATGGAAAACGAAATCGCGAGAAGTCGCGACAACGAAGAGTTTCTGCGCTTCCAGTACAAGGAACTGAATGAAGCCCACCTCGAAAAGGGTGAACAGGAACAGTTAGAGCAGGAGGCGGAAACGCTCAACCATATCGTAGACATCAAGACGGCATACTACACGGCTGACAATGTCCTGTGCAACGACGAGGGGAGCGCACTGGAAAAGATTGACACCGCCTGCCAACAGATGAATGGCATCAGGGATGTATACCCCGCTGCCGCTAAGTTGGCTGAGAGATTAGACAGTTGTTACATCGAACTGAAAGACGTGGCACAGGAGATATGTGCCAACACGGAAAGCATCGATTGTGACCCTGGCCGACTGGAAGAGATCAACAACCGCCTCGACTGCCTCTACTCACTGCAACAGAAGTTCCATGCACTTGACTTGGACGAACTTATAAGCACACGAGACGAACTCGCTGAGAAACTGTCGCACATAGACCATAGCGACGAAGCCCTGGACGAACTAAAGGCGAAAGTGGACGGTTTGCAACAGAAGGCTCTCCAACTGGCAAAGGCTCTGTCTGCTGTACGTCTCAAAGTTGCCAAGAAGATAGAGACTGAGATGAAGCAACGACTTGTACCATTGGGCATTCCAAACGTTCGCTTCGAGATAGACTTTAAGGAGAAACCACTGTCTCCAGACGGCATGGACAAGGTCAACTTCCTCTTCAGCGCCAACAAGAGTACGGCATTACAGCCTGTCAGTCAGGTGGCATCAGGTGGTGAGATCGCCCGTGTCATGCTCTCTCTGAAGGCTATGATCAGCGGAGCCGTCAAGTTGCCTACCATCATCTTCGACGAGATAGACACGGGTGTCAGCGGAAAGATAGCCGAGAAGATGGCACAGATCATGGCGGAAATGGGAAAACTCGAAAGACAGGTTATCTCCATCACTCACCTTCCGCAAATAGCAGCCTTGGGCGCTCATCACTACAAGGTACTGAAGGAAGAGACGGAGCAAGGTACGATTTCTCGCATGACAGAACTATCAGAGGAACAGCGCATCGGTGAGATCGCCCAGATGCTGAGCGGTAGTGACATCACTGACGCCGCACTTGCCAACGCCAAGGAACTGCTCAAATCTGTCAACACTAAAAAGTAAATATGAAAAGACTATATATCATCATGATGGGACTGATACTGGGTGTATCGTCCCTTATGGCACAACCATCTGCCGTAGTAAAGGCCGCCAAGAGTGTCTTCACACTTACCACATTCAACAAGGACGGTGGCATCATCGCCTCGACACAGGGTGTGTTCATCGACAACAAAGGTACTGCGATATCTACATTCAAACCCTTTATCGGTGCCACAAAGGCTACGGTGGTGGACGCTACCGGCAAGTCGATGGACGTAGAGGCCATCATGGGTGCCGACGAACTCTACGATGTGGCTAAGTTCAGAGTGGCTGGTTCCACTACCTCTGCCTCCATAGCTCCTTCGGCTTCACAGACTGGCAACAAGGTGTGGCTCATTCCCTACTCCATCAAGAAACCGGCTTTCCAACAGGAAGATATCAGCAACGTGGAGACTTTCAACTCTACATATCACTGCTACATCTTCACGTGCAGTGCACCGGAGAACGCCGTTGGCTGTCCCTTTGTCAACAAGGACGGACAGGTCATCGGTCTCATGCATCACGACAACGGCACAGTGACGGCTATCGATGCCAACTATGCCAAGCAACTGAAGGTGACGGGGATGTCGTCGTTTGACGCCGCCTTGCGAGAAAGTGGCATACGCACTGCCCTTCCCGACACAGAACAGGAGGCAATGACGCTGATGACGCTCAGCCAGAGCCGTTGCTCGCAGACTGACTATGCCAAATATGTGGACGAGTTTCTCGACAAATTTCCAGCCTCAGCGTATGGTTACAAGGAGAAAGCTGTCATCCTCGTCAACGACAATAAGTTTGAGGAGGCCGCGAAATGTATGGAAGAAGGCATCAAAAAATGCAGCGCAAAGGACGAGGCTTACTCCAACTATGCTGACATCATCTACCAAAAGATAGCCTACAAGGGCGACTCCACCTATACGGCTTGGACGCTCGACAAGGCTGCAGAATATGCACAGAAGGCGTATGCCATCAAGGCTCAACCTGTATACAAGCATCAGGAGGCTCAGATTCGATTCCTACAGGGCAAATACCAGGAGTCTTACGACATGTTCATGCAACTGACCAAGACACCGATGAAGAGTGGCGAACTTTACTATGAGGCTGCACAGGCGAAGACACATCTCAAGGCTCCCGACACCGAGGTCAAGGAACTGCTCGACAGTGCTGTGGCTGTATCGCAGCGCTCGGGTGTCATCACTGCTCCCTATTATCTCGCTCGCGCTCAGTTTCTCGACAACAGAGGCGAATACCGCAAAGCTCTTGCCGACTACAACCAGTATGACTCGCTGAGCCACACCATTGACCCGACTTTCTTCTATGCCCGTTACAAATGCGAGACGAAGTTGCGCATGTGGCAGCAGGCTCTCTTGGACATTGCGCGCACTTGTTATCTCGCGCCCAAAGAACCGACCTATTTCGCCGAGTGGGCAAGCCTCGACCTTCGTGTCAAGCGCATAGACGAAGGCATCGGTGCCGCCACTGCCTGCATCAACATAGCTCCAGAATATGCCGACGGCTACCTCTTGCTCGGTTTGCTACAGATGGAGAAGAACATGAAAACGGAAGCCATTCAAAACCTTGAGAAAGCCAAGTCGTTAGGAGACCCACGCGCCGAGGAGTATCTGAAGAAATATAAATAGGAAGATAAATTGGGTAGTTATGTGATAAGCGGTTTCGTAAAATATTATCTATATGGCACAAATCATATATCACGGCAGCAATGTCATCGTAGAACATCCTGACATCCGCATCCGAGGTTACGAAAAAGACTTCGGATATGGATTCTACTGCACCAACCTTGAGAAGCAAGCCAAGAAATGGGCTATAGACAAAAAAGGAAAGCACATCGTTAACACCTATGAGTTCAACGGATACAATGGTTGCAATGCAAAGATATTCAAGGAAATGACCGAGGAATGGCTCGACTTCATTGTGGATTGCCGCAGGGGTATACGCCATGACTACGACATCGTGGAAGGTCCAATGGCTGACGACACTATCTGGAACTATGTGGAAGACCTCGTGTCTGGAGCTATCAGCAGAGAGGCTTTCTGGGTTCTCGTGAAGTCCAAATACCCCACTCATCAGATAGCCTTCTGTACACAGAAAGCGTTGGACTGCATCAAATACATCTCCAACTACTCTTTATAATACATTCCAACTAATCCTTATATACTCCAACTATTCCTTATTTCCCCCAGGACAGAGACTCATGAAGAATATATATTTTCCAGAGGAAGACATCACAGAGAACGACCTGTTCTTCGTTTGCAGCATGATAGAGCGAGTGGCAAGACAAGTCAAACAACGCAACAAGTATGTGGTAAACAAAATCGGATACAAAGAGTTTCTGCGTCTGCTGTCCACCGCTGCTACCTCCCACTGCGACAATCCACTGAAAGTTGCCGCCGACTGGATCAACGACTATCAGTTGGAGCAAGGCGACTTCGACATCACCGACGTCGACCCAGAGTTATGCTCTCACATCCCCTCCCCCAACGACATGGGCAAAGTATATACTCGCCTCATCCTACAAACCAGACTGGATGCCGAAGACTATGCGGAAGGCATTGTCAGAGTTTACAATAACGACATCTGCGAAACCATCGACAACTATAATGGCTCCGCCTACTATGAACCTTCCTACTTCATCGCCAGATGCTACTTCGCCGGTGGATTTGTATAAGGAAACTTCAGTAACCACCAAAACGGCCCCTGTGAACCCGTAAACGTGGCATCCGTCAGGAACTCGTTGGTCTGGAATATCACGTCATCTATCTCTTCTTCAAGGAGATTGATGCCGAAGTCTGAGAGTATGTTGCTTGTATCTGCCATGACTTATTCGTTCTTTCTTCTGTGGTACTTTCGGGATGGAACGTGCTCGGCGAGGTATCGCTTGATGATTTCCACTCCCACTGGCGTTATCTTCAGGTAGAAACGTGTGTAGTTTCCCTGCACGCCGTAGTGATAGACAAACCAGCCTTGGTCTTGGTATGGTTCGCTGACTATCCAGAGGTTGCCGTCCTTTCTCAATATGTCGTTGGAAAGGAGTATCTTCTGAATCTTTCCGTAGTAGGTTCCGCATCGGTTGGCACACTCCGTGAAACCCACATTGTCGTTCGGCTCGCCATTGGTGCCTATATATATTATAGGTGTAGCACCGAGTTTCTGCACCACGCCAGCCAACAGGCGCATCTTTTCCATTCTTTGGCTCAGAGTCTTGTTACGGTTCTTCACCTTCTGGTACTCTTTCTTCATTGTCTCGAAATCTGCCATAGTCGTAGATTTTTATTGTTCGTACTTTATCT
>CAVCDC010000071.1:0-14941 GCA_963600865.1 Firmicutes bacterium CAG:103 | reverse complement strand
TACCGCAACCTCCCCATGTGGCAGATTCCCATCGAGTTGCACCGCCGCATACCTCAGTTGCCCATCATCTGCGACCCCAGCCACATCGGCGGTCGCCGCGACCTCATAGCTCCCCTCTGCCAGCAGGCGATGGACCTTGGCTTCGACGGACTTATCGTGGAGAGCCACTGCCAGCCCGATGACGCATGGAGCGACGCCAAGCAGCAAGTCACTCCCGAGGTGCTCGACTACATACTGAGCCTCCTCGTCGTGCGCGACGAGCATTACTCCACCGAGGGTCTCCATGCCCTGCGCGGACAGATAGACGAGCTTGACAACCAGCTCATGGACCTCCTCGCCAAGCGCATGCGCGTGTGCCGCGAGATAGGTACCTACAAGAAGGAGCACAACATGACCATCCTTCAGACCAACCGCTACAACGAGATCCTCGACAAGCGCGGTGCACAGGCTTCCCTCTGCGGCATGAGCCCCGAGTTTGCCGCCCAGCTCTTCGAGCACATCCACGAGGAGAGCGTGCGCCAGCAGCTGGAAGTGTTGAACCAGAAGTAGAATTATAAGTGAAGAGTGAAGAACGAAGAGTTAAGAGTCCAAGTGTCACGAGGATACGATTTCTTGGTGATGAGGTTCATTTCGCCAGTAGTCTATGCTATTGGATTCTTCGTTCTTCACTCTTCACCCTTCACTAAAAACAGTCATGAGAATACTGATAATGGGAGCAGGCAAGATGGGGAGTTTCTTCATCGACCTGCTCAGCTTCGACCACGAGGTGGCAGTGTACGAGAAGGACGCCAAGCGGCTGCGCTTCACCTACAACTGCTACCGCTTCACCAAGATGGAGGAGATAGAGATGTTCCGCCCCGAACTGGTCATCAACGCCGTCACGGTGAAATACACCATCCCCGCCTTCGAGGAGGTGCTGCCCCATCTCTCCAAGGACTGCATCATCAGCGACATCGCCAGTGTCAAGACCGGTCTGCAGGAGTTCTACGAGAAGAGCGGTTTCCGCTACGTGAGCACCCACCCCATGTTCGGACCCACCTTCGCCAACCTCAACCAGCTCTCCGAGGAGAACGCCGTCATCATCAAGGAGGGCGACTACATGGGCAAGATCTTCTTCAAGGACCTCTACCACAAGCTCGGACTGAGCATGCACGAGTACACCTTCGACGAGCACGACCAGACCGTGGCCTACTCGCTCAGCATCCCCTTCGTGAGCACCTTCGCCTTCGCTGCCGTCATGAAGCACCAGGACGCCCCGGGCACCACCTTCAAGCGCCACATGCAGATAGCCAAGGGCGTGCTCAACGAGGACGACTACCTGCTGCAGGAAATCCTCTTCAACCCCTACACCTCCGGTCAGGTGGCACAGATACGCGAGGAGCTCGCCGAGCTCATCGACATCATTGACCACAAGGACGCCCACCGCATGAAGATCTTCCTCACCAAGATACGCAACAACGTAAGGAAGGACATCGAGATCGACAAGTGATTTCGTCACAGAATTTTTCTTAGCAGCATGCTCTGAGTTGCGGCAGAATGGATTCTGTCATGGGGCGTACGGGCATCTTGCCCTTGTGCCCTATGTGCCATTTGCCGCATTCAGAACATTAGCTATATTATCAACAAGAAGCAAGCTTCAGACGTATCTACCTTGTTTATATACGTTAAGCCTCGCATTGTCAATGTGTGAGACTGTAGCAGTTGCTACAAAACTTTTTCAGAATACGATTCATTTTTTGTTGTCCCATACAGAGTCTTTCACGAAAAGATTTTGTACCTTTGCATAAGATTGGCATAAGATTATTATTATACTACTACCGTCATGAAGAAACCAGTTTTGACAAAGACGCAGAAACAGCAAGCCTATGTCAAGGAGAGCTTGACACGAGCCATGCAGGAAGTGAGACTTGCCAAGTTGGAGGGAAGGAAACTCCCTGACGCTCGTGATTTGTTGAAAGAACTTGACGAGGAGGAATAGATATGGAGGTGAAGTCTTCAGTCGCTTTACGAATCTCACCGACCTCACGGACTTACACCTTTTCGGCGAAAAAACTCCCACGGATAACACAGATATTCACAGATGCGCTTAAGGGTGAAAGGGTAAAATGCGTCCATGATTTTGCCACAAATTTGTGACATTTTTGTGGCAAGACAAAATATTTTTTTTCGCATCTCTCCTCTTTTTCGCCATATTTTTCGTACCTTTGAGGCTGATTACATAACCGAAGGAAAATCTAAAACATATAACGATATGAATATCAGCCAAATCACCCCCCCCCCCATTTTATCGGGCAAGGGATTGCGAGATGTAACGAGTGAGGCGACAAAAGGGTCTCACGGTAAAAAACATGCACAGGGTATAACTGATGTTATACTCTTTTTATACTCTTTTAATTTTTCCAACTTATTCATACTTAGCTGTAGTTCTTCTTCTGGTGATGACAAAAACCAGAAGAAGGAAGATACTTGTCGTGTAAGCATAATGACATATGCGAGCTAAAGAATACTTGAACCATCGCAGGCATGAGTTGAAGTATGCGGAGCTCGTTTGGAAAGTCATAGACGATTTACTGCCCCTCAGGAAGGACAAGGAAGCCACCAACGCATACATGAGCAAGCGGTTGTCAGCCGACATCCGCTACCAGCATTATCTCTTGAAGAAAGAACTCTTCGAGAGAGGCAATGCCATGCAAACGCAAAAGCCTGTATTTGAAGACTTAGAAAAAGAAATCAGCAAGGACATATCCATGGAAGTGAGGAAGGAACTTTTCTGTGTAATCAGGGAGGACGACTCCTTCGGCTACCTGTTTTATATCCTTGGAACGGAGTACAACGCCCGCCATTCCGACGAGCCTATAGACTGCGTTCCCAATAGCGACCAAATCTTGCGGAGCATCATAGACAACCGGGACGACTATCCCAAGAAGAAATTGGATAGTTTTATCAACGAGGACTTGAACTATCGCCAGTATTGTACTCTACAGGACGGAAATTATTGGGATGATGATGACACCCTGTATCTGAAATACTTCAATCGTGTCTATAAAATTTACGATGAATTGCGTCTTCATCGCAACAGTATGTCAGAAGTGAAGAAATACCTAAAAGGGCAGGCGTTCGACAATGACGTGGAGAAGTTCTGGATCTATTCCTTCATCATTACACTCATCGAGGCTTCCAGCCAGAAGGACGAGAGTCTTAGCAGGTGCAAGATGCAACTGGCAAGGGAGATAGAACCCCTTCGGGAAAGAATCATGTCGCAACCTGCTTCCACAGGCAAGAGCCCTGTCTATCTCACGGAACGCACGGGTGCCAAGATAGACATCATCCGCATCCTCAACGTGCTCTATGAACTGGGTACGTTCACGGGAGAAAACGGAAAGAAAATCAGCAAGAAGGATTTTATGATGGCAATGGGGCAAGCGATAAATATCGACTTGAGCGCTTACGACAAAGACTTGTCGAGGTCGCTGTCGGACAGCACCAAACTCGAAAAGCACCTTAGGGTTTTTGAGAACATGCTCCAGAAGATGACCGACATTTTTAACATGCACTGAAGATGAAAAAGAAAACAACACCATTGAGGTTCATAGACTTGTTCGCCGGGCTGGGAGGCTTTCATTTGGCCTTGAAGTCGATGGGGTGCGAATGCGTGTTTGCCTCCGAATTGCGCGAGGACCTGCGCAAGCTCTATGCCATCAACTTCCCAGAGATGAAAGGAACGACCGAGAGCGGCATCAACAAGATAGAGGGCGACATCACCGCCGTCAAGCCCGAAGACATACCAGCCCACGACATTCTCTGCGCGGGATTCCCCTGCCAGCCATTCAGCCAGGCTGGCAAGCGGCTTGGCTTCAACGACGACAAAGACCGGGGGAACTTGTTCTATAATATCTGCGACATCATTGATGCTCACCGCCCGAGATTTGTCCTCTTGGAGAACGTCGCCAATCTGAAGGGACACGACGATGGCAATACATGGAAGACCATCAAGGAGGCTCTGGAGGCGCGCCGATACAAGGTCAGGGAAGAACTGCTCTCACCCCATCAGTTTGGCATTCCCCAGCATCGCCGACGCATCTACATCGTGTGCGAAAATGAGGACTTCGGCAGTTTGGAGGGCTTTGAGTTTCCCAAGGGGCAAGATGATGTGGAATGCAACATCAACAGCATCATAGACCCCGACGAAACGGAATATCAGCATCTGAAGGCAGACACCCGTCACCAGTTGGATGTATGGAGAGAGTTCTTAGGGCTTTGCGCCGACCATCATGTCAAGGTGCCTACGTTCCCTGTATGGGCGATGGAGTTTGGGGCAACCTACGATTACGAGGACGGCAACACCCCAAGTTGCAGTTCGCTGCAGCAACTTCGCAGTGCAAAGGGTACGCTCGGGAGGGCGATAGAAGGGTGGACGAGAAAGCAGTGCCTGGCTTGCATACCACCCTATTCGAGACAAGACGTAGACAAGTTTCCCTCTTGGAAAAAGAAGTACATACAGCAAAACCGCGACTTCTACCAAGCCAACAAGACATGGCTCGCCCCATGGAAGGAGAAAATCAAGGACTTTGCGCCAAGCCATCAAAAAATGGAATGGAACTGCGGGGATGCTTCTCCTGTTCTGGACGACAAAATCATCCAGTTCCGGGCCTCGGGCATACGCATCAAGTTGCCTACGTTCTCGCCAGCCCTCAACCTCGTAGGTACGCAGATACCCATATTCCCCTGGGTGAAACTCCCAAAGAAGTCAAGGTTAGAGAACGAGAAAACAGGCAGATACATGACCGTGCACGAGGCATCCAAGATACAAGGCATGCAAGACTTGCGTTTCTCCGGAGAAGGGTTCGGCCTGACCATTTCCCGGTGTTACGAAGCCTTGGGAAATGCGGTAAACGTCACGATAGTTCAACTAATAGCAGGGAGGATGATAAACAGATGAACAATTCAATAGAAGCAGTAAACATCAGCATCGGAGCCAATATGTATGGGCGTTTCGAGGACTTGGTCAACACACCTTCCAACGTGTTGGCCGAGTTTGTCGACAACGCCTTGCAGTCGTACCGCGACAACAAGGAACTGCTACATTCCTTGCACAGCGAGTACCATTTCTCCGTGAACATCGAGTTCGTGCGAGACGAGACTGGCAAGGAGATACAAGAGATACGAGTGACTGACAATGCCTGCGGCATCGGCACGGGACGTTACCAGACGGCATTCATGCCAGCCAAGACACCTGAGGACGACACGGGGCTCAATGAGTTTGGCATGGGGTTTAAGACGGCGGCTTGTTGGCTTGGCGAAGTGTGGGAGGTGAAGACAAAGGCTCTAGGCGAGACCGAGGAGCGCACCATCCGCTTCGACCTCAACCAAGTGACAAAGAACGACCTAAACACTCTCCCCGTGGGGCATGTCAGTCGCCCCGCCACGGAGCACTATACTATTTTCAAGATTACCCAACTCACGAAAAACTCGCCCAAGACGCAGGGTATCGCCAAGATAAAGAAAGACTTGGCAAGCATCTACCGCATGTCGCTCAGAAGTGGAGAGATGCGCCTCGTGGTAGATGAGGAAGTGTTGGAATTCAAAGACCCCGAGATTCTTACTGCTCCGTTCTATAAGGACACGACAGGGGCGGCTGTATATTGGAAGAAAGAAATAAATTTCGAACTGGATCAATACAAGGCTCATGGCTACATCGGCGTGCTCAAGGAAATGAGCAGCCAGAACAACGGCTTCGTGCTGCTTCGCCGTGGCAGGGTGGTGAAAGGGGCGGAGAATGGACAAAGGTATTTTCCAAAGTCGCTGTGCGGCAACGTGGGCTCACCCCGCTACAAGCGAATCTTTGGAGAGCTGGAATTGGAGGGATTTAAAGTCTCGTTCAACAAGAATGACATCCTTGACAAGGAAAATCTCGAAGCCTTGATGGAAGCGCTGAAAGGCGAGATACACACAAAGGAGTTCGACCTCTATGCGCAAGCTGAGGGCTACCGTGTAGACGAGCGCAAGAAGATAGCCAAGAAACTCGTGACCAAGCACAATACCTCTTCGCAAAAATCAAGAAAGGCCATCGAGTTTTCCACGGTAAAGCCGAAGCCTACACCCACCCTCTTTCCAGACATGCAGCCCAAGCCTGCGACGCAACCTGACAGCGTGCCTATGATATATGGAGAATATGAGGACAAATATAAAATCAACGGAAAGGAATACACCCTGCAAGTGAAACTGGAAGGTGGAGATTCCGACCTGTTCTGGGTGGACGTGAGCAAGGAAATAGAGAACATCATCATCTGTCACATCAACACAAACCATGTCTTCTTCGAGCATTTCGGCAAGCCAAACGAGGCGACCATCGCCGTACTGAAAACCTTGGCAATCGCCAAGTATACAGCCAAGAAGGAGGCAGAGAACGATGCCGCCAAGATGGTGGAATATTTCAACGAATACATCAAACGAACAAAAGTATAGCTATGGAGGAAAGTATCAAGATCATACAGCAGTCCACGGAAGAAGTCCCTTCAGGTGTTCGCCACGGAAGGATACTCAACGAAGATATCCAACTTGGGAAATGTTTCGAATCCTTTGTTGAGCAACAGAAAAGCAAGGGTATCACTGCGCAGGGCGCAGTAAACCTGCGTGAGGAGACCATAGACATATTGGCTCACTGCAATCCTCATGATGCCGTGGGCAACGACGAGACCACCCATCTTGTGGTGGGCTATGTGCAGAGCGGCAAGACCATGTCGTTCACGGGGCTCACGGCCTTGGCCCACGACAATGGCTACAGAGTCGTGGTCTATCTCGCTGGAACCAAGCTGAACCTCTTGAAGCAGACCTCGGAACGCTTGGAGAAAGACTTGATAAAAGCCAATCCTCGCTACAAAGGGGCTTACAAGATTCACAAAGACCCTGCCCCCAGCGAAACCGAAGACATCATAGGACATCTGAGTATGACAAGCAAGCCCACAATACTGATTCCCATATTGAAGCATTACGACCACATCAAGCACCTGAATGAAATATTTGAGACGGACGACTTCAAACAAGCTATGACAGACGAAACCGTGATGATCATTGACGACGAGGCAGACCAAGCGTCGCTCAATGGATATGGTCGCTCCAACAGCAAGAATGTAAACGACGAGGACGACGAGACTTCTGCCACATATGATGCGATCCTCAAGTTGCGTGCCATTCTGCCAGGCAACACCTATGTACAATATACAGCCACTCCACAAGCCAACATTCTCATCAGTATGCAGGACATTCTCTCGCCAAAGAGCCACACCTTGCTAACTCCTGGCGAAGGCTACATCGGTGGAAAGAAATATTTCGGTATGGATGTCAACCACGATTTGTTCAATGGTGGATTGATTGTTACGATTCCAGAAGAGCAAGTGTTTCATAACAAGAGAAACAGGTTGAAGAAATGTCCACAGTCGTTGAAGGATGCCGTGAAACTCCATATTCTTGCCGTAGCCATTGTCGTGAAATGGCTGGCGGTAGATGGTGTCAGTTATCTCTCCATGATGGTTCACCCAGATGTGAGCGTTGCCAATAATAAAAGGTTTAAGAGTTGGATAGAGTCAGACTTGACCCAATGGCGCAAACTGCTCGGCAAACCAGACGGCCAAGAGGACAAGGAAGATTTGCTGAATGATTTCCGTCGCCTTTTCCCGATGGCGGTAGAGTTCTATTCGCCCGAGGAACGCCCGACCTTCGATGATGTCAAGCCATACTTGAAAGATATCCTTAATGACAAGAAAGTGTATCTTGTCAATTCGGATAAAGACGCAGACACCGAAATAGACTGGGACAAG
This sequence comes from Firmicutes bacterium CAG:103, assembly GCA_963600865.1. GTDB lineage: Bacteria > Bacteroidota > Bacteroidia > Bacteroidales > Bacteroidaceae > Prevotella. Next base: position 7,124 of record CAVCDC010000071.1, on the reverse strand, counting down.
TACAGTATGCACATATTGGTGGGTGCGGAGATGCTAAACCGTGGATTCACCGTGGAAAAACTTGCCACGACCTATATGCCTCGCTACACCGTGGGGCCTACGAACGCAGACACCATACAGCAGCGTTGCCGTTTCTTCGGATACAAAGAGAGCTACATCAAGAGCTGCCGGGTGTTCTTGCCCCAATGCTCCATAGACAATTACATGGAGTATGTTGACCACGAGGAAGAACTGAGGTTGACACTCTCTCGATGCGATACGCTCGAAGCTGCCGAACGACAGATTTTGTTGTCTCCAAAACTTCGTCCTACAAGGTTCAATGTACTGCCTATCTCCGTAGTAAACACCAAACTGCGCGGCAACTGTGCGATGCAAGCCTTTGAGAGCAAGGAGACGATACTTCATAACGACCAGGTGGTAAAGGATTTCTTGGCGAAACATCAAGATGATTTCACTCTGTCTTACAACTATTCGACCAAGGACAGAACACATCGGGGACTCCGATTGCCAGTGGAAGAAGCCATCGCTTTCTTGAACGATTTCCGCTTCAAAAACTATCCCGATGCTTCAAGAAAAGGCGCAACCATTAGGTATCTGAGATACTTGGCAAGTTTGGAGGAAAACCCTTTGCAGGATGTTTTCTTTATTCAAATGGCTTGGGACTCCATGCCACGCGAACGTAGCTTTGACTTCGAAAGCAAACGCTTTGCGCCAAACACCCGGTTGTTCGCTGGTCCGTCATCGGCTACCGATTCGACCAATTATCCTGGCGATGACAAGATTGTGATAGGCGATTCAATAACTATACAACTACACCACATAGCCTTCAAGGGTGGCATAGAGCCAGGTTTCCCTTCCACGGCATACACGCTTGCCATCAACTATCCAGACGAGTTGGCCACCACCTACTGCTCCAACGAGGAAAAGAATCAAGAAGACGATGGTATAACTGATGGTAATGAAGATTAATAAGATGGAACAGAATATCAAGGAACTTTTCAAGAAGTTGGGATGTCATGGCGATGGCGATGAATCCTACAAGGTACTCTCCCTCATCGATTTGCCCCACAAGTTGGGCAAGTCGGGCGAAGGTTACCCTATGTTTTTCATTTGTGTCAACGCAACCACTTCGCAAGTCAAGAACATCACGCGTGAAATCTTGTCCGTGGAGTACAACCAGCTATGTCGCTTGTCGTCAGAAGAGGGTGACGTAGAGAAATCGTATGCCATCATCACTCTTCGATCGCCAGAATGGGCTTTGCAGTCTTCGTTCATCGACATCGTGGTGCTCATGCTCCAGAAGATACAGCCAGTGCCGTCAAGGAAGACGCTCTCTGTGGAGGTGGAGAAACTGATAACAATCTTCTCGGCTTTGGTAAACCCTCCCGTCAAGAAGATGCAGGGGCTATGGGGCGAGTTGCTGGTGATAGAGCAAAGCAAATATCCTGAGACATTGGTAAACGCTTGGCATGCTGCGCCTAATGCAAAGTTTGACTTCACTCTGGGCAGAGACAAGATAGAGGTAAAGACCACTTCGAGCGAAAATCGCATCCACCATTTTTCCATAGACCAACTGAACCCATCGCCCAGTTCACGCCTGCTCATTGCGTCTATAACGGTAAGAGAGTCGGGAGAGGGAAACGGTGGCAGGTCTGTGCGTGACCTTTTCAATGCCATCTACCAAAAAGTGGGAGTACAGGAACGGTTTCATCTCTATCAGATAGTGGCAGAGACCATAGGTAGCGACATCAATAAGTTGGACGCCGTGCATTTCGATTATGTCGAGGCCACCGACACCTTGGCTTATTTCTGTGCCAAGGACATTCCGCACATCAAGAAGCAGGACGTGCCAGCGGGTGTGACAGAGGTGAAATTTGCCAGCTCGCTCGACGGCATACCGCAAGCATTCTCGCCTGAGAGAAAGAGTGAATATCAAGGAAGTCCGTTGTTTAAAAGTATCATGTGATGGTAGCAAAAATATCAGCAAATAGACATAAGCAACTGCTTGAGGAAGTTCTTGTGGGGAATATGACATTCAAGTTGTTGAAAGGGACGATGCCGTGTCAAATCATGGTGGACGGTTCTTGTTTCAATATCTATGTGAAGAATCTATCCAGCGCATTCCTCAAGGGGAGCGAAGATGTATGGCGGGCACAGTTGCCGCAGCACAAGGACTTCCAGGAGATGAAGGTCGCCCCCATCCCTTTTATTTTCTTGGGGTATGACTCCGAGAGCGATGTCTATGCCACGTGGAATCCGCACACTGTCAAGCAAAGACTAAACGAAGCCACGTATGTTTCGTTCTACTCTCGACAGTCTGGTCAGCAGGAGGCTCACGATGAGGACAAGTTTGTACGCAAGCAACTCAACAATGATGGCGAAGTGCTGATATTTCCTCGCTCCAAGCTCAACTCATACTTGGTGAACTTCGCCATGTATTTCCCCGACAACACAGAATATGTGGCCATCGGCAGCAAGCGCAGAAAGGAAGCCAACGACGCCTATCGCATATTCAATGACAGCAGGAATCTGCCTTCCTTTGCCAAATACTTGGAACGGAACGGATGCCATAGCGTCGGCGAATATTGCAAGATGATCAAGACGTTCATCAACCAAAACATTTTCTCATGCCATCGCAAAATATTTCTTGCCTGCGACTCCATCCTTCAATACGAGGATGCTGTCAAGCGTTTCTTGGCGGAAGAAAATGTACAGGCTTCCATCCCTGCGGCGAGTGTAAGTGCGGAAGATGTACTTGAATCCTATGTCTTGTTCCTATCTGAGAAACAGGACGAAGGCCCTAACGTAAAAGCGACAACTGCGCAAAAAGCCAACACTCAGAAAAACCACACCGTGGATTCCTGCCTGAAAAACGGCAAAATCACAAGAATCGAAGACCAGACGCTTTTGCATGAGATAGAGCCTTATCTCAATACAGAATATAGAACAACTATACCTGCTGTACACAAGGTAAGGGACTATTACGAAGCTAAGTATCCCAACCTCCTCCACATGGAGATAAAGGACTGGATGCATCTGCTCACACACATCGACTGGAACAACTGCTATCAGTAACCATCGTTTTTTATGGGGCTTTTCCGTCAGTATGTCAGTCTGTTGATTCTGTCATTCAATGAGTATATTTTCTCCAACAGTTTGTCGAAGGGGAGTGACTCTCCGTAAATCATGGATTCCTGCATGGTCATGTAGTCGGCTTTCCATGCCTCGTAGCTGTCGCCCGGCAGATGCAGGTCGATAGACTGAGGAGACAACGAGTCGTAGTCAAAGCCTTTCAAGCCGATGAATGTACGGCGATGGTCCAGCACGGAACCATACAGTGTCTTGTCTCGCAACGCTTCTTCGGCTATCGGAGTATCCATCATTTGACCGATGTCGTAAAGGTGTCTCGACATTCTTTCGGTTCTCCTCCTCTCCTGTGGCTTTGCAAATTCTTCATGCAGCAAGAACACTTTTTCGAGGAATGTCCGCTGGGGAACGACAGCCCTCACCAGGAAATCTTCTTCCGCAAACGGGGCATTTGCAAACACATCGTCTATGAACGAGTGGAGAGGCATAGGGACGACAGGCTCGTTCATGGAGCGACCGCTGACCTCCACTATCACCTTGGAGCGGACATAGGGATTGTCACTATACACTGGGTGATAAGCGACTTCTATCGTTTCCGGGTCGGTGGTTGTTATAGGCGTTATGTCGACATGGATGGCGAAGTGCTCTTCCTTAATGCCGTCCCTGATGAGCTGCTCCTTCAGGTCGAACTGTAGTTTCTCCCTTACAAATGAGCATGCGGCACGGCGCAGTTTGTCACTGATTTGTGTTTTCGACAAATGTCCCTCAAAACCAAGATATTCGCGGTCTATGGCGATGTCGGCATCCTCTGACATTCGGTTTATCAGATGCCAGCATTTGCTTAGGTTTGTACCGCCCTTGAACGAGATGTGGCGGCTGTATGGCAAGGCAAACAACGCCCTGAGGACTGCCGTCACCCACCAGTCCTTTTCTATCAGTTGGCGGTGCAGTCCATTCTCTGCCTGTACTCTTGCGATGATGTCTCTCTTGTCCTGGGTTGATAAATCTGTGTATTTCATGGCTGTTGTAAATATTTTATTGCAGTTTTTTTCGCACCCATACGGGTGCCAATAGTATGTCTTTCTGAAATTCCTTTTGGGGAATTTTTTCGAGGTGTTGCCTGATGATGCCCATCTGCTCTTCGGTCACATGGTCTTCACCTATCTCCCTGAGGGCGGTCACTATCAGCAACATGAGTTTAGAGCTGTAGGCAAAAGTCCTCATCTCCGAGGTGTGCTTGAACTGTATTCCCTTGCCCTTGCCTATGGACACCCTACGTGGAGAACCGTCCGTGACAAATACGACATTGGCAGGAACCTGTGTGGACAAGCCCAACTGATTAAGCACGTATGCCCCTGACGGAGCAATCCTTACCTTGTCACGCTTGGCTATGCCGTAGGCTATTTCCTCTACGGACGGAGGTATCACGCCGCTCCCCCACTTCGTGTCTATCTTAGGATAGCAATAAATGCCCTGCGCCACTCTCATGAGCGCACCGTCACGGCACAGACGCACCAAAGCCGACCTTACTGCGTCTGAGGTTCCAGTAAGGGCGAAGTTGTCTGGAAAGAAAAGAGACCCCCTCTTGGAGGACACTACCTTCCGTCTTATCTCACTATAAGCGCTTTGCGATAACATGCCGTTTGTAATTTTGCCACAAATTTATGACATTTTTGTGGCAAGACAAAATATTTTCACTATTTTTTTGATTAGAACTTATTTTTTTTCATGGAGTTTACATAGGGTTTACGAATGCGCCCTTGTATTTCCCCTACCTTTGCACTCGAAACAAGTACCCAAACCCCGTCATCCGGGCAGTGGTTCTTTGTTTCGGGTGCTTTTTTTGTTTCCCAGAAGCCGAAACCTATATATATACAAGCGCGCTGAGGACAAAGGAACACGGGACACACACGAAGAGCATTCCTATAGAGATCATCAACAACATGTTTCACGTCATAAAAAATATAGGAATATGACTACTATCGAAAACTATCAAATCAGAATCTTCGAGAGTCCCGAGTTCGGGAAAGTACGCACCATGGTCGACAACGACGGCAACCCGCTGTTCTGCGGAAAAGACGTATGCGAGGTGCTGGGGTACAAGAGAACGGACCACGCTATCCGTCAGCATGTTAACCTTAACGATGTCCTAAAACAGGACGTATCAACTCCCATCGTCAGCCAAGGTCGCGAGACAGGCATGAGCAAACGGATGGAGATGCTCTTCGTCAACGAGAGCGGGCTCTACTGCCTCGTCTTCGGCTCGAAGATGCCCAGCGCACAGAGGTTCAAGAAGTGGGTCACCAACGTGGTGCTGCCGCAGATACGCATGACGGGTGGCTACATCCCCCTGCGTGAGGGTGACACCTACGAGGATGTCGTCAAGCGTGCCAAGCATGTGCTCTGCGACACGCTCCAGCGCAAGGACGACATCATCGCCGCCCAGCAAAGGGTCATCAACGGACAGAGGGCTGTCATCGACGACTCGCACAAGCGCATAGCATGGCAGGACGGAGAGATAGACCGTCTGCTGCCGAAGGCGCTCTACGCCGACAACGTGCTGAACAGCATCTCGTGCTACACCACCACGCAGATAGCCAAGGAACTGGGTATGACGGCACAGGAGCTCAACCGCCAGTTGTGCGCCCTCCACATACAGTACTATCAGAGCGGACAGTATATGCTCTATGCCGACTACGCCCACATGGGACTGGCGCAGAACCGCACTCACTACCATGTCTCGCTCGCTCGCGAGCGCGTCGTCACCCACACCTTCCTCGTGTGGACGGAGAGGGGAAGAAAACTCATACACAAGAAAGTGAAGAGGGAAGAGTGAAGAACGAAGAGTGAAGAGTGAAGAATCCTCTTGCTCGAAAGCGAAGAATGGCCTTGAAGAGGAGGTGGGGTAACCCACCGAATCTCGGGGTAAAATGGTTACAGGTTACAGTTACAGTTAAAAAAACAAGTACCCCCTCAACTTCCACCCCCTCTTTATATACTTATAACTTATTAATAATTAATTAGTTATATATATAATATAATAGAAAGAAAGAAAATAGGGGTAGCTATAAAAAATAACTGTAACTGTAACCGAAGCTCCAAATAAACAAACAAAAATCATCTAATTCTCTAAAAAGCAATGACTTACAATATTTTCAAAAAGACAGCTCCAGCGATGCCAACCCCAGGAAGGGGTACAGAATTCGTCAAATTTGCCCTCTCACAGGCATCAAAAGACATGCAAGAAGTGCTCATCCCAATGATTTTTCCGTCATTGGCTGCTCATCTCACTGACGTCACTTTTATGTATTCTGACAATAAAAGTTATGAAATGTGCGGACAGATGGGTCATTTGATAGGTCCCTCGGGTATCGGTAAGGCGCAATTGGGACACCTCGTGGAGGCTATCATGCGCTCTTTCCGCAGCCACGACGAGGTGGAGTTCAAAAAGCTCAGCGAGAGGACGCAGTTCCTCAACCTGCCCGAGGTGGAGATGGCGGACAAGATGTACGGAGGCCACAAGCACAGGTGAGAGACATCGCCGAATACCTCGGAGAACCAGGATAAAGGTAAAAAGGTAAAAGGGTAAAAAGAGCTAACGCCGTATGGGGTTTTCGAACACGGAAAGCACGGAACACACGGAAGTTTTTTTGAACACGAATTCCACGAATTTCACGAATAGGCTAACGCCGTATAAGTTCCGTATAAGTTCCGCGGATAAATATCTCAAGCAAGAATGTATTCGTGATAATTCGTGGAATTCGTGATTCAAAAAAACTTCCGTGGTTTCTGTGCTTTCCGTGTTCGAAAAAAATATTTGTGGAAAAAGTCCCCTAATCGCCCCCTAAAGACCCATATGGTCTAACCGCCCCGACACGATTTCGTAACTTTGCATCGTGATACAGAAAGCCGGCAAAAATCACGTCCCCAACTGGGAAAAAATATTTCTCCAACTGGAAAGTTTAAGTGAAGAGTGAAGAACGAAGAGTGAAGAACCCAATACCCACAAAGGGTGTTGTCCCTTAACTTCCCTCTAA
>CAVCDC010000070.1:0-14969 GCA_963600865.1 Firmicutes bacterium CAG:103 | reverse complement strand
GCGACATCAAGCCAGGTATGCGCGATGCCATCGCCCAGCAGATAGACATCATGCCTACAATATTGGATTATTTAGGTTATGACAAGAAATATGTCGGCTTCGGTATCGACCTTTTCAACACTCCAGCCAAGGATGCATGGGCAGTGAACTACAACAATGGTTTCTATCAGTATGTGAAAGGTGATTATCTGTTGCAGTGGGACGGCCAGAAGACCAAGGCACTCTATCGTTTCCGCACCGACCTGTTGCTGAAGAACAACGTGGCTGCACAAGAACCCAAGGTTCGTGAGGCGATGGAGCGAGAGGTGAAGGCCATCATACAGGCGTACATGGAAAGAATGACTCGAAACGAACTGGTTGTAGGGAAGTGAGCAGTCTACCATAAGTACCTTTCGTTCAACATCTTGCGCCAATAGTAAAAAATTGGTAAAATCAAAAATCATTCTTCTCGTTCGTATTCTCCGACAAATATTTATCTTTGTAACGGTAAATGATCTGTTCAAGTAGCTGAAACATCAGAAATAAAAAAGGCCATACTCAACAAGAAGAATGAATTACACTAAGAAGATAACCTATACCATCCTTGCATGGTTGTTGGCTTTGCCTCTCTATTCTCAAAACACATTGTCAGGTGTTGTCAAGAACGAGTCGGGCAAAGCACTTGGCAATGTGATTGTCAAGGCATACAACCAGCACAAGAAGTTGAGGAGATATACGCAGACGAATAGGCAAGGGGAGTTCCGTCTTGCCACAACAGACCACGACTCTATCTCCTATATCACTCTGTCACGCCTGAGCTATGAGACAAAGACCCTCTTGCGAAAGGACTTCGGGAAGCTCAAAAACATCATCTTGCGCGACGATGCCATCAACATCAAGGAGGTAGTGGTGAAAAGCGTTCCTATCCGCCAGAACGGTGATACCCTTACTTACGCTGTCAATGCTTTCAAGAAGGGGAACGACCGTTCCATAGAAGATGTACTGAAGCGTATGCCGGGCATCAGCGTAGACAATACGGGCGGTATCTATTATCAAGGTGAGCGTATCAGCAAGTTTTATATAGAAAACATGGATATGCTGTCGGGCAACTATACCTTGGCAACCAAGAACATCCGACCAGACGACGTGGCAGCAGTAAACGTCTATGAAAACCACCAACCCGTGAGGGCTTTGAAGAACTTTGCCTTTTCCGACAAGGCTGCACTCAACCTGAAGCTCAAGAGCGACCGAAAACTGAAACCTATCGGTTATCTTCAGCAAGGAGTGGGATATGATGACCAGACTCTGTGGAAGAGTGATGTGTTTGCCATGCAAATCAATAAAATATCGCAGCAACTCTTGTCTCTGAAAGCCAATGACACGGGCACGACCTACAACACTACTCAGGCTTTTGGATTCGACAGGATTTCCGATTTCTCATCGTTCACGTGGGATGGCATCAGCCTTTCGGCACAAGACATTCCGAGCGTATCCCTAAGCAGATATGTTGACAACAAATCGGGCGAAGGCTCCATCAACTCTCTCTTCAAGTTGAAGGACAAGCGCACGCTTACCCTCAACCTGCGCTATGCTGGTGACGAAATACACTACCAAAACCAAAAGTACTCTAATATCTTCGTGGATGACAACCTGTATCAAGACTTTTCTGAAAAGATGAGGGGCGCAGTATACGCCAACTCTCTGAACGGAAAGATAAAATTGGAGAACAACACGGAGAAATTATACTTCTTGGACAACCTTACCTTCAACTCCAAATTCTATCACAAGAGATATGAACTTGAAGATAACTTTGACGGCACACAGAAACAGAAATCAGCCAACTACCAGCTCACCAACCAGTTCAGTGCCATCTATCATGTCGGCAAGAAAGTGTATCAGTTGCAGTCTAACATCAAATTCTCCAACACCCCTGTCAACCGATTGGAGGCAGTGCCTACCGACAAGAGTTGGCAAATGTACCAAAGCCTCAACGAGACAGCCTTTCAGACCGACGAGCATACCTCTTTCGGATGGCAACTGTGCCGATTGATACAGATGGGTATAAAAGTCAACTTCGAGTCGTTTTATAACAAGATACGCCTCGCTCGTCTGCGTTCTGAAGAGAACACCGCCAACACTTTCCAGGGATACATGCTTAATACGAGCGTGGAACCTTACTTCCAGATGACATGGAGTCAACTGACCTGGGAAGTAAGAGTGCCCCTTTCTTTGCTCAACGTGCGTTTCAAGAGTGTAGGAGAAGACAAAGACCTTCGACTTGACAACACCTATGCCAATATCAACACGACACTCACATGGAATATGGCAAAAGGTTTGAAGTTTAGGCTGAAGGGAGGTACCCGATGCAACTTCGGCGATATATCCAACTTTGTCACCTCCCCGATTTTCTATACCTACAAGGATGCCACGACGAAAGGCACGGGCAGCCTGACCAACAGAAACGCTCTCTTTGCCAGCAGCCACCTCGACTTCCACAACACGATGGAAGGCATCTTTGCGTCTGTCATGGCGATGATAACCCGTTCGCGAGTCAACTCGATGAGTCAGACAAGCGTATCGGGCGGCAATATCTATAGTAAGGTGACAGAACAGAAAAACACACTGTTGGACAAGTCGATTACCGTCAATGCCAGCAAGAGCTTTCGCAATACAGACACCTCTATCTCGCTGATGGCGAACTTGGGAAATTACCGCACCAATATCCTGTCGAAAAACAATGTCCTCAGCCTTGAGAACAACCGTATTTTGGCTACCGCCCGACTGGAACAGGCATTGTGGAGCGACAAGTTAAACCTCTCCTTGGACTATTCCTATTACAAGACAAAGAGCAAGATGCCAGGCACAGAGACAACTATGCAAGAGCATCAAGGTACCTTCGGTCTTTCCTTTTTCCTATTACAAGACCTGGAACTGTTTGGCGATGTCAGCATGAACTGGCTCAAGGACGTTGACCGCAACGAGCACGAGAGTTATGCCAATGCCGGCATCCGATACAAGAAGAAAAGCATCGAAGTGGAACTACTCGCCAAAAACCTGACCAACCAAAACGTATACGTGGTAAACAAACAGACAAGGGAAAGCTACTACAAGTATATTTACCAACTGCGACCAATAGGATGCACCCTGAGCGTAAAATACAATTTCTAAGAAAAACCGTTAGCGCAAGTTTTCCAACGATAATCTGCGCTAAGGGTGCAAAAAATATATGTTAGCGCAGATTATCTACCCGATATTCTGCGCTAACTCGTAGTTTCAATCATACTGCAAGAGGGTTCATACGCATAACAGACAAGGTACGAAGAAGGCCCGACGAACAATGCTAACCTCGGGTAATATCCGCAAAGTATAGGAGAATACAATTTATTTTTGTAACTTTGCACGATATAAATAAGAGAGTACCATTTTTGATAAGAGAGACTGATTACAATATGCGTAAGAAATACGAAATAGCCATTAGCCTTTTACTCTTGCTTGCCTTTGTTGCGTCATGTACTGGCAACAAGAGATATGACAGTTTGCTGCAACGAGCAGATAGCATCATGGACAGTAATGACGAATCTGCAGTGGTCGCTATTGCATTGTTGGACAGCGTAAAACCTGAGCTTGACGACTTTTCCAAGAGTCAGAAGATGCGCTATGCCTTGTTGCGCCATAAGGCGATGAACAAGGCTGACATCCCCATGACCTCGGACAGCGTGATGAAAGAAGTTGTGGACTATTATGACCGCCACGGTTCGGCAAACGAGCGGATGCTTGCCAATTATGTCTTGGGCTGTGTATACAGAGACCTGCATGAAGCTCCGTTAGCCTTGGAATACTACAACAAGGCTACAGAACAGGCAGACACCACAGCTGTAGACTGCGATTACGGAACACTTTACAGAGTGTATAGCCAGATGGGATTCCTGTTTAGTAAGCAATACTTACCCTATCAAGAGTTGAGAGCTTTTAAACAGGCGGAGAAGTATGCCTATTTGGCAAAAGATACGTTGAATGCAATTATAAATTACCAAAACCAAGGGGAGGTCTATTCCTACTTAGGGAATAAAGATTCGATTATTGCTATAAATTTACGAGCTGCAAAGTTGTTTAAACAATATGGCAATGATTATGCAGCTGCCATCGCCTTTGGCTGTAATGGTGATTTATATATAGAGAAGAAAGATACATTGAGAGCAAAAGAAGCATTCAAAACTTACTTCTCTACAGGATATATGGGTAATTCCAACTATGACGATCCTGAGGCATATGTACTATATCTAAAAGGGAAATATTACATTTTTACAAATCAGTTGGATTCTGCTTTTATCAACTTGAAACTAAGCTTAAAGTTATGTAAAACATACAGCATGAAGTCCGCCACGACCAAAGTTATAGCTCAATATTATGCAAAAGTTAATCAACCGACTTTAGCAATGAAGTTTGCAATAGAAAGTTCAACGTTAAATGATTCTGATTTGGTTATTGCCAGAAAGACTCAATTACAACAGTTGCAAGCTATGTATGATTATGGCAGAAATCAAAAAATAGCAAAAGAAGCCGAATTAAAGGCTGAGAAAAAAAATATTCTAATAGGTATATTAATAGTAGGGAGTTTAACTATATTACTATCTTTAAGCTATGTCTTTCAAAGACAAATAAAGATAAAGAAGAAGAAAATCACCACGACAAAGCAACTCTATGAAGATTGTTTGCTAAAATTAAATGATATGCAGGATGAATTGTCTTTGTTGAATACTGTCAATGACCAGAAATTGGCCAATGTCATCAAGGAGAAAGAAAATGCTATCAATAAATTAAAAGAAGAAATAAAAGATATACGAGAAAAATTTTCAAATACCACATTATCCGATGTAGATATTTTGTTGAAACAGTCATCCATATACAAAAAAATCATACATATAGAACATCATCCAAAAGAAAAAATGGATAAAGAAGATTGGACGGAGTTGGAAGAAATGCTTGAAAGTTATATACCATCGTTTAAGCCTCTATTAAAGGAACGATTAAATGAGACAAGCTATAGGATTTGCCTGTTAGTTCGGATGGAAATTCCAACATCTACTATGGCACTTCTTTTGGGACTTTCTGCTTCTGCAATCTCAAAATATAGAAAAGATATGTTGATGAGATTATGTAAAAAATCAGGGAAGCCAAAGGAATTTGACAAATACATTCTTCAAATAACTTAGAACAGAAGAACGTAAAATTTTAGTAAATTTTCATTTAAGCACCTGACAATAAACAACTTGTATAGATTAGTAAAAAATAAGTAAATTTTAAAACGGAACATTCCTTGCCGAACATCTTATAAATTCATACTTTTGCAGCACTAAAAACAACAAGTGAAAACCCAAAAGACATGAAACATTTACTTTCAATTCTTGGCATTTATGGGGGGGCATTATTTTTATGTCCTATACTATCTAAAGCCGAGCCTTACGCATTATCACACAGCAATCGAGGAGCTTTTAGGGGCAGCAAGGCACCCCAACGCCCCTTAATCATTGATGTCACTAACAACATTCTTACGGTTCCGAATCAAGTAGTAGGATACACTCTCACTCTTGAAGGTGAAGATAACGATGTCTATACCTATTATATAATAGATACAACATTTACTCTTCCACAAGAGCTGTGTGGGAAATATACGGTAACTATTTTTGATGGAAACAGTACGTACCAAGGATATATAAATATAAAATAAGGATACAAGGCGCCAAGATATCCACAAAACAAACAAATAACAACAAAAAACAAAATGAAAAAGGTAATTTTAATGTCAGCCTTTGCGCTGATGGCAGTGGCAGCAAATGCCAGCCAGGGAGCGGTCATTCATACATCTTGTGGCAAGCAAGTTATGACAGTCGGACCAGATTTCTTCGAGAAGTATAGTGAGTATGAGGAATATGTTCGTGAATTGAATCACGAGTATTGTGGTGAAAAAGACGGAGCATGGTCTGAAATTCGTCACTAATCATGTTTTAGCCAGGGATGCAGGAGGACATCCCTTGGCATATTTTAACCATATAACACCTTTCTGGCATGAAAAAAATTCTTTTTATTTGCTTCTTGACTTTCTCCTTGTTGGCAGATGCACAAATCTACATGACTGGCGAATGGTTGAATGAGCCAGCGAAAATGTATGAGACCACCACTTTGGATTCCAGTAAATTTGAAGTAGTCTACCATTATCAAGTTATTGACCGTGATCTGCAAAAAATGGAAGAATACGATAGAATTATGCAAATGGGAGATTCTATCTGCAAATATTTTGATTATGGCACTTATAGGGTGGATTCTGCGGTAGTCAATAGAACAAGTTTGACAAATGGTGACCTTAATAAATTACACAATTTGTACCATGTAGACAGCAGTGACTTCATGATTGAAAATTTCAGTTCAGGAATTCTGGATTTTCATGGTCGGGTTTCCATTGATAGATTTGTCTACAAAGAGCCTATACCTAAAATCGATTGGCAGTTGTCGGATAGCACCAAGGAGGTTTGCGGATATTCATGCCATTTGGCTACGGCTTCTTTCCGCGGCCTCAACTGGAGAGTTTGGTATTGTGACATTCCCTACGGTGTTGGCCCATGGAAGCTAAACGGAACACCTGGCTTGATCCTTGAAGCCATCACAGACAACAAAGACCACCATTTCGTAGCCACTTCCATCAGAAAGACGAAATCACCTATTAACGATAAAGACCGCAATGACTTTAAGACAACAAGGGAACGGTTTAACGCATCATTGTTAGACTATAAGTCAAACCCTGGTAAATACTTCAAAGCTTTGGTAACAGAAGCCAAAGATGCAAACGGAAAATCAATAAAAATCCCAAGACGAAAAATGTTTTTCAATCCGCTGGAAAAAGAGTGAAAACTGAGGTTCGCCACTAATTATGTATTTGCCAGGGATGAAGGAGGACATCCCTTGGCATATTTTAACCATTAAACCCTTTCTGACATGAAAAAAATTCTTTTTATTTGCTTCTTGACATCCTCCTTGTTGGCTGATGCACAAACCTACATGACTGGTGAATGGTTGAATGAGCCTGCGAAAATGTATAAGGCCACCACGTTGGACTCCAGTAAGCTTGAAGTAGTCTATCATTATAAGGTTATTGACCGTGATCTGCAAAAAATGGAAGAATACGATAGAATTATGCAAATGGGAGATTCTATCTGTAAATATTTTGATTATGGCACTTACAGAGTGGATTCTGCGGTAGTCTATAGAACAAGTTTGACTAATGGCGACCTTAGCAAGTTACACAATTTGTACCATGTCAAAAAAAGCGACTTCATGATTGACCATTTCAATTCTGGAATTCTGGATGTTCATGGTACAGTTTCCATAGACCGATTTGTCTACAAAGAGCCTATACCTAAAATCGATTGGCAGTTGTCGGACAGCACCAAGGAGGTTTGCGGCTATTCATGCCATTTGGCTACGGCTTCTTTCCGCGGCCTCAACTGGAGAGTTTGGTATTGTGACATTCCCTACGGTGTTGGCCCATGGAAGCTAAACGGAACACCTGGCTTGATCCTTGAAGCCATCACAGACAACAAAGACCACCATTTCGTAGCCACTTCCATCAGAAAGACGAAATCACCTATTAACGATAAAGACCGCAATGACTTTAAGACAACAAGGGAACGGTTTAATGCATCATTGTTAGACTACAAGTCAAACCCTGGTAAATATTTCAAAGCCTTGGTAACAGAAGCAAAAGATGCAAACGGAAAATCAATAAAAATCCCAAGACGAAAAATGTTTTATAATCCGCTGGAAAAAGAATAATTAATCGTTTTTACACAGAAGAGATACCGTTATTTCCATCTCTTCTGTGTCCCTTTTAGCCTTGCACAGAATGAAGAAAATTTGTGTTTACTTGTTTCTTTTAGCTCTTCCTGCCTTGTTAAATGCTCAGGTGTCTTATGGAACATGGGGGAAAGAAGCAGCCAAACTACCAGACTATGCACTATTAGACTCTGCCAAAATAGAAATCATATACTATTATAGGGTAATAGACAGGCAACTACAAAATATGAAAGATTATCATTTCATTTTGCAAGTTGGTGATTCTGTTTGCCAATATGAGAACTACGGGAAATACAGATTAGATTCTGTTTTAAGCAAGAAGACATCATTGACCAATGGCGAATGGATGGAGCTTATCGAATTCTACAATCCCAACTCAAAAGAGTTTATTATAGAAAACTTCAATAAGGAAACATTGTCTTTCTATGGCAAAGTATCTATCGACTATTTTGCATATCAAGAGCCGATGCCTCAGATTAATTGGAATTTGTCGGACAGTACCAGAATGGTTTGTGGATATTTGTGCCATCTTGCAACTGCCTATTTCCGCGGTCGCAACTGGAATGTGTGGTATTGCGACATTCCCAAGAATGTGGGACCATGGAAGTTGAACGGCACACCGGGATTGATACTAAGAGCAGAAACTACAGACCAAGAGCATTTGTTCGAGGCTATTTCTTTGAGAAAGGCAAATAGTCCTATTTGTAGCAAAGATGCCGACAAATATTTCAAGACTTCGCGAATAAAATATAACAGTTCTTTATGCGACTATATGTCCAACCCTGGTAAATACTGGAACAACACCCCTCTATCTGGCAAGGATGAAAATGGGAAACCTCTTAAAATACCTAAACGGAAACTGTTTTTCAATCCAATAGAAAAAGAGTGAATATCTGTTAGATAAAGCTATTTTTATACATATTTATTCAAGTTTCTCTCCACGCTCAAATATACTTCATCAGAATATCCCATACCGCTATAATATGGCAGATGCTGCCGGCAAGAACGAAGAAGTGGAAGACGGAATGCATGAAACGTTTCTTGTTGATACTGTAAAAGACGGCACCCGTGATATAGCACACTCCTTCGGCGACAATCCAGATGATGGTGGCTGGCGTAACGGAGTCTATCAACGGCTTGAATGCCACCAATACCGACAAGCCCATGCCTACAAAACAGATGGTCTCAAGATTGCTGTGGTCCTTGAGATGTGCAAAGCTCATCGCTGTTCCCACGATGGCGCAAGCCCAGATAAAGATGAAGAGACTCCAGCCCCAATAGCCCTGTTCTCGCAGGGCTATCAAGGTGATGGGCGAATAAGAGCCTGCGATGTGCCAGTAGATAGCTGCATGGTCCCACTTGCGCAGACGCTCTTTCCACTTGCTCCATGCCGAGAGTGCAT
Organism: Firmicutes bacterium CAG:103; assembly: GCA_963600865.1. GTDB lineage: Bacteria > Bacteroidota > Bacteroidia > Bacteroidales > Bacteroidaceae > Prevotella. The sequence continues at coordinate 5,740 of CAVCDC010000070.1, read as the reverse complement.
GGTAGACTGTCGAGGCGATGTACGACATGAGCATCCCGAAGAGATAGAGTATGACACCTGCCGTAGCCCATCCGGCATGCTCAGAAAAGCACCAGTAAAGGAATATGACACCAAATATGCCTCCTAAGAATATTCCACCGGCATGCGACCAAGAATTCCATAGCTCCTCTTTATGGCTGAAATGTATTTTGAGTTTCATTATACGTCTGTTTTTACCTGTTTCTTGTACGCTGCAAAATTACACCTTTTATTCATATAGCAAAAACATATGGACGTTAAAAAAGAATAACTACACTTTTTCTGAAAGGGAAAAGGAGGCGAAGTAACCAATGGGTAGTAGCACAAAATATTTAAATTTACAATATGCGACCAAATGATTTTATCAAATACAAAACGTCACATTTGTCACATTTCTTGTTATTCCATATCCATAATCGCACATTTTTTATAAAATAAGTTTCAATTTGAAAATGCGTTGCATAATTTATGTTATTATAGGCAATAGCCTTGTTAGAATTATTATTATTATGTACCTTTGCAACATATTAATTTTAAAATATTTAAAACATGGAAATTGATTTTATAGAAACCCCGAGAAACGAGTTTCATTTGAGTTTGAATGAGCAGTCCTCTTTGATAGGTGGTTTTAATTGCCCTGGTGCTTACAAAGAAGGAGGTCTGTTAGGAACAGACATATGTTCTGAATCTTATAATAGTGGCGTGTGCGGAGGTGCTGATGATTACTGTAGGAAGTATTCAAGCTGCTCATTTCATCTCGGTTAATCCATTGCGTTATTGGGAAAAATGTAGGGGATAACAAATGAAAACCGAATTGTAAAAGGAGAAACAAATGTGGTCAAGATATTCCTATTTCTTTGAGGTTGGCGAAAAATATTATGTTTATAATTCTTTGTCAAACAGTTTGGCCGAATTGAACAAATCTGTTTTTGAACAAATAGAACATTTAAGGACCAACAATTTAGTAATTCCAAACGGAGAGTTGAAAGAGCAACTTCAACGAATGAAAGTTTGGGTGTCAAGTGACAAAGATGAATTTTATAAACTAAAATATCAAAATTCGTTACTTCGAAATGATAATAGTAGATTGATTCTTACTATCAACCCTACTTTGGCATGTAATTTCGCTTGTCCCTATTGCTTTGAGAAAGATCACCCAAATGTATATATGGATGAATCAGTAGAGGACAAAATCGTCGATTATATACGCGGATGCCAAAATGCCAAAATGGTTAGTGTTACATGGTTTGGTGGAGAACCTTTATTGGCGTTTGATAGAATCGTCAGTCTGACGAGAAAGATACAACAATTAGGTCTTGTCTATAAGGCAGGCATGATAACAAATGGTTATTTGTTATCAGAAAAGGTTATATCATTGTTGCCCTCTTTGCAAATCTCTTCGCTGCAGATAACGATTGATGGTTTGGCACCATTGCATGACAGCCGTAGGTGTTTAAAGACAGGAAAACCTACCTTTGCAAAAATCTTGCACAATATAGAAGTTTTGCAACATACCTGCCCAGAGATAGCTGTGAGGGTGCGTGTAAATGTTGACAAGACCAACCATTCGGATTTTATCAATCTATATCGTTTCTTGCAAGATAAACATTTTCCGAATCTGTCTATAAATTTAGCTTTTGTAAAGGATATGTCAGGGTGTAACAAATGCCCATCATTTTATGATACAGAAGAACAGGCTTTTCTTGCTCAGGAATATTTGAAAGAGTATGGGATGGACTTTTCTATGGTTTATCCAATGGCTAATAGAAACGAATGTGCCATTCGGAACAGAAATGCTCTTGTAATAGGTCCAATGGGGGAACTATATAAATGTTGGAACGATGTTGGTAATGAGAAAAGGATCGTTGGAACCATTGATGGACAGATAACCAATGAATCTCTTCTGTTACGCTATCTTGTTGCTGCAGACCCCTTTGAAGATTCTAAATGCCAGACATGTTTTTTACTACCAGTTTGTGGAGGTGGTTGTCCATATTCAAGAATAAAGAATGAATTTGAAGGCACAAATATAAATACTTGTTTGTTTATGAAAGATCATATGGAAGATTTCTTAAAAGTCCATATTGAATACAAAAATAAAATAAAAACAGTAAATTAAAATCCAACGCTATGAGAAAGATTTTCGGGATAATCCTCCTTTCATTTTTTATGACCCTTACAGTAGAAGCAAACGACAGAGACAGCATCTATCTGGAAGGAAAGGTTTTGGAGCAAATATCACATACGGATGTTCCTGGAGCATTCGTGGAAGTGCTTGACGGAAAAGACAGTACGTTAATAAACTCTCAGATTGCGAGTATTCAAAATGGTGCCACTGGCAATCAGAAGGAATTGTCCGTGTATCAAATAAACATTCCTCGCAAAACAGGAAAATTCATATTGCGTGTTTCGAAGGAAGGATATGACACAACTTGTGTTGATTTCTTGATAAGCAATATCCAAAAGAGGGCTTACAAACAGGAAGTCCCTCCCATATTCTTGTCTCGCATGAAACAGGTAGGTCTTGATGATGTTATAGTGAAAGCTACCAAAGTTAAGTTTTATAGCAAGGGAGACACGTTGGTTTATAATGCAGATGCCTTTCAATTGGCAGAAGGCTCTATGCTCGACGCATTAATTCGGCAGTTGCCAGGGGCTGAGCTACGTAAGAATGGGCAAATTTACATTAACGGCCGATATGTTGACAATCTGTTGCTGAACGGAAAGGATTTCTTCAAGGGCAACAATAATATTATGCTGGAGAATTTGCCTAATTATATGATTGGGAACATTCAAGTTTACGACAAATTAGGTGACAAGAGCCGTTTCGCCGGTGTAGAGATGGCTAATGACAAGCAGTATGTGTTGGATGTAAAACTGAAAAAGAAATATTCTGTAGGTCTGTTAGGCAATATAGAGATGGGTGGCGGTACCAAAGAGCGCTACTTGGGAAGACTGTTCGCCTTACGTTTTACCGACCATTCCCGCCTGTCTGTCTATGGCAATATGAACAATCTGAATGACAATCGCAAACCAGGCGAAAACGATGACTGGAAGCCATCCGACTTGTTTGGCGGGTTAAGCGTCCAGCAATTAGGGGGCTTTGATTATGACATTGACAGCAAAAACGGGAACTACTCTTTGAACGGAAACGTCCAGGTAGAACACAAGAAAACGAACATAACAACAAATACTACCCAAAAGAACTTCCTCTCGGAAGGAAACACTTATGACCGTATACTCGATGTCAGTAAAGAAAAAGAGTTCCAATTTTCAACCAACCACCGGTTGTATTTCGAATTCTCCCGTGTGAACCTGGAACTGTTGCCCTTGGTGAAGTATCGTAAATTAGATGAGGGGGCAAACTATTCCTCTTTGACATCCTTGAGCGATTTGGAGGGTATCAGCAAAAGTGCGTTGGACAGTCTGTTTACTCCCTATATGGGGAAAACATATCTGAGAGAAATGTTGAATCGCAACTTGCGAGCTCACCAAAGAAACGGATCATCCTTGGAGACGAATTTGGAGGCCAATTCAACCATAAAATTCAAGAATTCTCCCGACAACCTCTCTTTTCATGTAGAGGCTAATTACAAAAACGAAAGCGAGAAACAGTATGAGCATAATCTGATAGAGTATTATAGTCACGGCGAAAAAGAAGTTGGTGACTTTATGAACCGTTACTTTGACAAGACTCCCAACAGAGGATACACCCTGTTGGGGAAGGCGACATACACCTACCCGTTGCATAAAGGCATCACCCTATATTTGAGCTATCAGTATGACAAAAACTACAAGTACAGCAATGCTTCACTTTTCCGTCTGGACCGTTTGGAGGGTTGGGGAGCAGATTCCCAGACACAACTTGGAGACCTTCCGTCTGTCGAGGCTTATCAGGCTACAATAGATTCGTATAATAGTTTTGACAGCAAACTATACACGGACAATCATACTGTAGAGCCTTTCTTGAATTGGCAAAAAGCCACATCCAAAGGAAAATGGTCTGGTCAGTTGGCCATACCTGTCACTTATCAATACCGGAAAATAAAGTATTTGAGGGGTGAAGTTGACACTACTTTTTGTAAACGAACGACACTGTTGAACATCCATAGCACTTATGTCCGCTGGAAGAGCAAGGACAAGATGACCGATTTCATGTTGTCGTATGATTTGACTGCCAAATCTCCAGACATGAATATGTTCTTAAACATACACGACACTACAGACCCTCTGAATATAACCCTTGGAAATTCAGAACTGAGCAACACATATATACATGAAGTACGAAGCTCGTTTTCAAGGATTATCCCCAAGAAGCAAATGATGTTAGGGGTGGAGGCCAATTATAAGATTTCAGCAAATGATATATCCATGGGCTGTACTTATGACAAGACCACTGGCGTTCGGCAATATCGTCCAAGCAATGTCAATGGCAATTGGCAGGGAAATATAACTGCGGCACTCATGGCTCCTTTAGACAAAAAGAGAACTTTGATGTTGACAGCGATGTTAGGACCTAATTATCGCCAAAGTGTCGATCTGATGGGACTGTCGGGCATGTCATCCTATAGAAGTGTTGTCAAAACGACAGGTTTTGATGAGCGTATAGAATTGCGCTGGAAAATCGGCAACTCATCACTGTCATTTAAGTCTGCTGGCACATGGGGACATATCTCTGGCAACGTGCCCGATTTCCAGAATTTTTCTGCTGTGGACATAAACAATGGAGTGATAGCGCAATTGTCCTTGCCATGGAAACTGAAACTGGATACAGACATGACCTTATACACTCGTAGAGGCTATGTAGACCAGGAGATGAACAGTGACGACTGGGTATGGAATGCCCGTCTGTCACGCCCGTTTTTCAAGGGAAAGGTTGTAGCGATGTTAGACGGTTTTGACATCTTGGGAAAATTGAGCAATGTTACTAAAATCATGAATGCCCAGGCCTTGACCGAGAAATACACGAATGTGATTCCACGCTATATCATGTTTCATGTCGTGTATAAGTTCAGCAAAACACCGAAAAAATAAGTGTCTCGAAAACGGGAACGATGAGGTGACTATTCATATATCGTTGCCACTATCTTGCGCTCGCCGCCGTAGTCGCGGAACTCGCAGAGGTAGATGCCCTGCCATGTGCCGAGGTTGAGCCGCCCGTCGGTGATGGGGATAGTGAGGCTCACACCGAATAGGGAACACTTGGCGTGGGCAGGCATGTCGTCAGCCCCTTCCAGCGTGTGGTCGTAGTAGGACTCGTTCTCCTTTACCATGTGGTTGAGTATCTTTTCCATGTCGTTGCGCACATCGGGGTCTGCGTTCTCGTTGATGGAGAGGGCGCACGACGTGTGTTGTACGAAGAGGTGGAGGAGCCCCGCCTTGGGCAGCGGCGACGGCAAGTGCTGCACCACCTCGCGGGTGATGAGGTGGCAACCGCGCCGTTTGGCGGTCAGATGGAATGTAGTTTGCTTGATCATATTCTTGTGTTTTTTATTGTTTCCAATTTTAGAAGAGAAAGGTCATGAACCCGTTGGACGTTAATCTTGCAAGAACAAATCGTCTAATTTGATTTCGCTCTGTATCATCCCAGCTTGGGCATTGGGCTTCAATCCAGACGCAGTGACAAAGGTAAGGTGAAGGGCTTTGTTAGAGGATGTCGCTTGGCGAAAAGCCTCTCTTCTCGCTATCAACTTTTGTAGATAGGCAGGGGTGATGTCGTAAG
>CAVCDC010000069.1:0-15321 GCA_963600865.1 Firmicutes bacterium CAG:103 | reverse complement strand
TCGAAGTCTTGAAATCCATGCAAGAACAATAATTCCATTCGCTGTTGGCCCCACGGTACACCACCTTGTACTCGTTGTGCTTCTCGGGGTTGCGAACAAGATATTCGCCAGGACACAGTTCCTCGTCGACACTGCTGATGACAAAATGTTCTGTCTTTGCAACCTGCTGACGCAGCTTTGCCTGCCACTCCTCCAGGCTCATCTTCTCAGGCTTGACGATATGGGAGATAACAACCTTCTTCGTTCTCTTCTTGGCGGTTTTCTTGGTAGAGCTGGCTGTCTTATCTGTTTTGGCTTCTTGGTCTGTATTTTTATTGTTCTTTGCCATAGTAACTTTATGTCTTATGCTATATAGATATTGTAATCACAAAGATTTGATGTCTTCTTCTGAGAGATGCAAGGGAATTGCCGAAATTGTTTTGTCTATATTGTCTGCCGTTTAGTTTTTTAGACAACCTATAGGAACAACCCATACGCCATCTTCTCGTTGGTAAGCGTATGCCCCAATACCTATCAGTACCATCATGAATGATCAAGTCTTCTTTTGGTAGCAAAGTTAGTGTAAATAACTGAAACACACAAACTTTTTAGTTTCTTTTAATGCTTTGTTCGGTAATTTGGTTGAAGTTTGTTCGGTAATTTGGCTATAACCAGCCATAATCGTTCGTGCTGGCAAGAAGTTCTGTCCTTCCGGCAATTACTGCATCAACAACAGACTGGTCGCAACCATGAAAGCCAATTATGAGATTGGAGCGTCTGGAATAAAGGGATTCATTCATATTATCTAAGGTGTGAAGCCCAATTGCCATTTTTGTCCAAAATACCTGCTTCTATGAGAAAATTCATAGATGCTTCTTTGCTGGCAGTTGCGGCTCTGCCTGCTGCCTCTAATCTTTCTTGTCTTTTGCTGTCAAATAAATCCATGATTACCTCCGTGTTTTAAAGGGGTCTATCTGCATAGTTATATATTAGAATCTTCGCCATAAAAGCCATTACTGCTCATTTCCGACCATTTCAAAAACATTTCTTGATAATTTTCCTTTATGAATTCGCGGATGATCCTCAACTCTTTGTCTTTCAATATTCCTTGTTGCTTTATCACGGTGTCGCCATTAGCCTTCACGAAGAACTTGGCAGATCCAGTTTCTGTCAGTTTCTTATCACTTGCATGAACATGCATGGCTTCTACTATGCAATGGGAAGTAAAGTAGAGATAATATCCGCAAATTTTAAAGTCGTAATATTTAGGCATAGACTTTTTCTAATGTTTTTTTGTTTCGATTCCAATATTTGCGGACAATACTTATTTCAATATCATCCATATTGGTCTCTATGGTTTCGCCCATTTTTGACATGACCAAGGCGTGATGCGGTGTATGTAAGTTGATTACACGTACAAACCCTTCCTCGGTTTGAGAGAATGCATATCCGCAAACTATCATGGTTGCCTTCTCCGCTATTGCCTTTATTTCTTCTTCATTCATGACATTCTATTTTTACTGATTTTATCGGGGTGAGAAATGAATCAGGATTAATATACAGGTTCCTAAGGATAGGATGCAGGTCTATATATTCTTCGGTAAGTCCTATCCCTTCATAATCTGCCATTACCACTATGTATCCATTGTCCCATTCCTTAATCTCCGTATATCGTTTGAGGCGTTTTGGAGTGCGGAATCGAATCTTGCTATCTCTAAAACGGAAAGAAGTCAATCCTCCATCATTAGAAAGTAATGCTTGTGAAGAATCAGCCAGGTTGCTCATTTTACCTCCGTGTTTTAAAGGGTTAGACATTTCTGATTGCAAAGTTACATTTTTCTGCTGAAAGTTGCAAGGGAATTGTCCTTTATCTTTTAGTCTTTCCAAATGTGTCAGAATGAGTGCCGGTTGATAACATGGCAGTTTTGATTTTCTCCATGGAATATCCACGTTTCTGACAACGCTTTAAAGCTTTGTCAAACTGCTTTGTCGTAGACAGCTGATACATTACTTCCCCAAAACTTTGTCAAACATTTCTTCAACAGAGTTCCATTTTGTTACTCTGCCCTTAATAGCATCTTCTCGAGCTAATTCCAAATCGGATTTTTGTGGTTTCAGCACAGAGATCTTTCCGACACCATTCAGGAGATGAATAGCACTCTTTATTTTTTTCAAAAGAGAAGCATCTTCTACTGTTACTAATAATTGGGGTACGACCATTGAATTTGTTGCGCTCATAATCTTCTATAATTTATATGCAAAGCTACAACATTATTTTGAAACCGACAAGGAAAGAGGCGGGAATCTGAACATTTTGTAGGTTTAATGGCTTTTGGACTCATCTTCCAGCCTTTTGAGATACTCGAAATTACACCATATTAGGTAATGAATTTTCTTTACTCTGTATGGTATAGCTAATATCAGTACTATACATAACAACAGCAATAGTCCTTTCAATATACATACGGACTCAGAATAAGGCATGTATGGATATAAGTTTTTGGGCAACATGAGAAACAAAGAAACTGGTATAATCATGCTTTGCATAAATGCAACTTGTCCTTCAATGATTGCAACATCGTTATTGTATCCATGTTTACTTGCGTAATAATATGCTTCGTAGTATTTGTTTATGATTTCACGACTTTCTTTAATTGGTGTTACTGATAAACATGATTCCTTGAAGACAATGAATAAGAGGATAAAAAATGCGCACAAAGACACAATTTCAGGTATCAGCATGTATAAAGATTCATTTTTAAAGTTAGCAACTTCTACAAAACTACCCACAAGAATTACTATTAACAAATAAACGCAAGGGATGGTGATATGTAACTGAAAATTGTAAGGATATTCTTTTTGTGGTAGGTATCTGTAGTCTTTAATTTCTTTCTTACATTTCTGTAACGCATTGGCTAAAAAGTCCGTAGCGTTTCTTGTTCTTATCCACATTAATGATGTTAGTAAATGGTTTATGATACCGATAAGATATGCTGCAATGAGCCAAATTGCCCCAATAATAGCTTTGTCAGCTTCAAATGCGTTTGGCTCCCATGACAATTTACAGATAGACAATCCCCACAAAAGGATAATGAATCCAGGAATCATCATCGACAGGATGTCATATAAAGAAAGTTTAGATAGAAAATTCATGGAGTGTGGATTTATATTTGCTGAAAAGTTACGTTTTTCTACTGAGAGTTGTAAGGGAATTGTGGAAATTGTTCAAGGTGTAGTGCGAAAAAAAATAAAAAGTAATTATTATGGGGATAGAAATCACTTCATTAGATGTTTACAAGAAAAGCCTCCTCAGCTGACCTAAGGTCAGCAAGGATGCATTTCTTATACAATTTGTCTTTCGAAAAAGATTTTGGTTATAGGAAACTATATTTACTTTACCACTTTTTTCCCATTGACTATATAAAAGCCTTTTCTAAGTCCATTCGTTGATGTACCCAAATAACGACCATCAAGCGTAAATACGCCTCTGTGATTTGCAGAACTTGTTCCATCGTTAGATAGGTCTACTGTGGTTATGTTGCTTATTATATTATCTTCGCTACCACCCATAAAATCAAAGTCTATAGTACCATCTTCATTTTGTACAATATTTGTGATAGGTTTACCCATAGAACCTCCTGTATAAACGTTCGCTGCTGGCGTGGACGTATCAGTAAGCTCATTGTTGGAGTCATACGGATAAAGTGCGGTAGACTCTAAGACAACTTTATTCCCAGCAGGAATAATGGTCATTCGTGTATGGTCATTGTCATAAATTTTGTACGCATCCCCATATTGACTACTATAATCTACTATACTATTCACATGATTTGTGTGCCAAATATTTATATCAAAATCCACATGTGTTACCATTAATCCGTTACCAGGCAACGCACTGTCCCACAATCCTTCTTGTTGTCTATTTTCAAGTAAGAAGTATTCATCCTTGTTAGCATCGTTGTAGATAATGAATGTCGAGCCATGTCGACTTGACGGCAGTAAGCCTCTAACACTTGTAGGCTTATCCAGAACTATCGGATCAAGCCATCCTACATACATTTTTTCATAGGCCGTATAGTTTGCTGGTTGGTATCCTGGAATTTCGCCATTGTAACTTCCCGTATCCAACAAACTCCACTTCCCCATGCCATAAGTTTTTTTTGAAGCTGTATCATACAAGTCTGGAAGACCAAAGCAATGCGAGAACTCATGACATATTGTGCCGATTCCTGCTGGATACTCCTTCATTTGTGACGTTCCTGTAAAATGGTTTGTCACGATTGTCACACTCTGTTCGCTTCCACATGCGTATGTGTCTACTTTTATATTGTCAAAAACTAAAGTACTGCCATAATCAGAAGAAGAGAGCTCACTTTTGTGAGGCCATATAGTATTCTCGTCACCACCAGCAGCTTCACCCATACCTGCATAAATAACAAAAACCTGCTCTACCTCACCATCATTATCCCAGTCATAATCAGAGAAATTAATATTGTTTTGTTCATAAGCCAACTTACATGCCTCAGCTATCATCTTACCTGCACGCACGTCAACTTCATCATCACTATGAGCACCATAATAAACATAGTTGTTGGAAAGAGTAACTGGCCCATAAATGTCAAAATCAAATTCAAACTTTCCATTGCTTTGTTCTAAAAAGTAATCTTTTACACTTCCATTATGACCATAAGAACTTGTAAATCCCACTTGGTTAAGAAACTTTTTGTAGTATTCAACATCATGGCATGATTTAAATTTCTTGTCTTTATATTGCGCAAGAATAATAATCCCCTTTTTCTTGCCAATGAATGGCTGATGTTCATCGCCGAGGTTTATCCTTCTTTTCTTATTAACGGCAGCTATTTTATTACACTTAGACATCGCCAACGGTGCAATACTCTCAATGTTACGCTCTTTGAATTTTTGACTGTCCGAATCAAAGCTAAAGCACTTTCCGTCTTGGCTTTGCCAATAGCTCATAACTTCATCTCCTCTCAATTGCGCCCAAACTTTAGAACCATCGGTAAGTTCAATGTATTTCCATACGCCTTTCTTTGCAGGAACGGCAGAAATCGTCAAGCATGCGAATGCAGCAGCTATAAAAAATAATATTTTTTTCATAAATAATATTTTAATCAGAAATATCTTATAAAACTATATTCTACCAAAAATCTTCGTTAAAAGAATAAAGGCTCCAATTGTTTTCCAACCAGAGCCTTTAACAAAATCAGTTTTTATAATCGTATCATTATCTTACAGAAAAAAGAGGTTTCATTTTTTTGTTAAGTACACGTATAATGTCTTTTTTCCCAGAAGTACGTTTGGCATTCTTGCCAACCTTAGCAACCTTTGCCTTGGCATTATTACTATTGGTTAATACGAAAGTATTCAATTCATAGGTAAATGGACCATCACTTACGTGATAGGCTAAATAGAAATTGAACACTCCATCAGTATACTTGCTGTCATAATTGCCACCAGCTTGTGCTACTCCATAAGTCACGAAATCTGTTGCATATACGGCGCCATACGTATCATCTATATCGCCTGTCTCAACATTGTCAACGACAATGTTTCCTTCTGCATCCATTGTAAAGATCAAACCGTCATTGTTATCAGAGCTTCCCCATGGAGCAATCTTATACCTTGTTCCATCAGATTCACTTTTGTACAAAACCGCCTGGTCTTTGCCTTCATAGAACGGAACACCTTGTTCAGTATAGACTTTTACACCATATGTAAAGATACCTTCACCTACAACGTTCCATTTTTCAGCTGTAGAATTGTTAGAATATTTTAATTCAGCAATGTCATAACTTTGCGCTTCATTGCCATAATACGAAATGACTACAAGCGTATATTTACCATCTTCAAGATTTTCTGCATCAAAACGAACTTCACCGCTTTCAGAAACTTCAACCGTCCCTTCATAGGTGCCTTCTTTTATTTGATTGAATATCTCTTGTGTCAACTCTCCAGGAACCAAAGCGACGTTAGCCTTTTCTACATCCGATCCTAATGTTACATTAGCAACAAGAGATGTCTTATTCTTGGTATCTACAAATTTTCCTGTATATTCTATACTGCAAGATACGTCCTTGCGATCATAGCCATCTAATGTTATCGTCTCGTAACCATAGCCAAAATAGCCCAAACTTATATAATATACCAGTGGAATGTCTATAATGCCTGTCTCTTCATCAAAGGTTCCGTAAACAGGGTCAAAATCAGTGCCAGGAGTTTTTCCTCTAATTTGTTCCCAATACGTGTTGAAATCAGTAAAATAGACATCTTCACCGTACTTACTATTCGTATAACCGGTACTTTGCGGAGAGCATGTTACGACACCTGTAGCTTTATTGTAGTCAAGGATGACATCAACCCCATACATGATGTTTTCTAAGTAAAGCTGATACAAATCAGTTTCTATCGTGTTGTGACGGATATAAAGTTTCACGTCAGTATCATCATCACTGAAATATTGTGAATAGGAATATGTGCAAGTTCCTGCTTCATTATATGGTTCCCACTCACTCCATTGTGTCACACCTGCTTTGAAAGCATAAGAGCCATATCCATAGTCTGTGCTATAGTTAGCGTCAGCTATGGAAAGTGTCATTTTTTCATATTTACCATATTCAATTTTAGTTTGGTCGTATGAAATGTTGATTTTTGCAACTTTTTCTCCTGCTTTGAATGACACGTTTGCAGGTACAGTAAAGATACTATTGTCTTCTTGAACTGCTTTGACAGGTACAGTTATTGCCTCGTCTGTTTTTACGCGGTAAACAGGAACCTCAAAACTTGCCTTAGAGGGAGAAATCTCAATGACACTATCACCTTCGTTGCTGAAGTAGACCTGGTTACCGGAAACGGTAGCCCAATCATAGTTGTCGCTATTCGAGCATGCTGTCACTATAAATGACAGCATGGCGAATAAAGCAAAATATATTTTGTTCAGTTTCATGACTTTGTTGTTTTGTTTGTTTTACAATAGTTACTGCTTAGCACCATATTGACCTTCTGGTGAAGGACATTGTACAGTTTTGGTAGGGTCTGGATTGTTCTTTCCCTCCAATGCCACATTACTCTGAACTTCTGAAGTAGGAATGACAAAGTTCCAATTGGGCTTAATACCTTCACAATTGAGTTTCAGCACATCAAAATTGCAGTTAGTTCCTGCATAGTTTTGCATAACACCTACCTTCAATCGTTTTGCAATAGGGAACGCATTACCCTCGCCCCAGAATTCTATACGCATCTGGTTAAGTACCTCAATCTGGAAATCGCGGACTTCAGTAGACTTTGCAGAGTAATTGGGGTCTCTATAAGTCTTCATGAAAGTATCAAATTCTGCTTTAGCGCTTTCCACACCTTCTGTTGCTGCTTTTGCAATAGCCTTGATGAAATACATCTCCTCTACACGCATGATAGGAACATCAACAGCAGCACCTACCTTGTAGTTTTCCCAATCTCCGTTGGCACAGCGGAATTTCAAAGCTGAGTAGGGCTTCAAACTTTCAATATGATCTTTGTCACGAGATGTCTGGTAATTATAATAAGAGTACATCTCTGGATCCAAGAACACGTGTTTTCTAAAGTCTGTACTTCCAATCTTATCATAAAGGGACTTGTCAATAACTGGGTCTGTCAAAGTTGAATATCCCCAATCTGCCTCGTTAGACAACCATCCTGTCAAATTACACAAGTTGCCCATGTTTTCTGAGGAATAAGAAATATACCACATCCAAGAATTGCAAGCCTTTGTAAATCCAGACTTTGGATCTGTCCATTCACTTTCGCTCATAGGCACTGCCTGTGACTCCTGAATTGCCTTGTCCGCATATTCGACAGCTTTGGCATAATTCTCGTCCCACATGTAAACTTTGGCTTTGATGCCATAGACAACAGCTAAACTTGGCAACTGTTTGTTGGTGGAGTTGAATCCCTTCAGATTTGCCTCAGCCTTGTCCAAATCTGATAAGATAAATGCAACCATCTCATCGTGAGGTACACGAGGATTGTTTTTTGCCTCATCAGGAGTTGTTGATTCCAAGATAAATGGAACAGTGAGCCCTTTGACAGCAGAAACATCTGTATATTTGTTCTCCATAGGCTCGTAGAACGTCATGAGCATGTAATAGTCAAATGCACGGCATGCATAAGCCATAGCGGCATATGCCTTTTGCTGTGTTCCTGCAGTCTCCAAGTCCACAGTTGAGATAATGTCATTAGCCGACTTTATGAACTTGTAGAGAGTGAACCAAGGAAGAAAGGCATTAACGGAATTGGGGCCAATGCTGTAACTCAACGTGTTGTATGAAACATACCAATCGTAGCCGATTTTGGATCCACCTGGATACATGTCACCAAGCAATTCTGTCTGGGCAATCATGAATTGGGGATAAGCCATGTCTGTTTCATCCTCTTGTTCACCATAAACAAGATAGCCTGTGCTCATTTGCGAAGGAATACCATTGAGGGATGCCTCCAATGCAGTAGCCGACTTGCCAATTTGGTCAGCTGTTGCTGAGCTACTCTTAGGGAAAGTTTCTTCAATACAACTTGTCAGTCCAAGAGTACAGGCCAAGGCCAAAACGGAATATATTCTATTTATTTTTTTCATATCTTTCTCTTGTTAAATTTAGAAAGTAACTGTAGCACCTATAGAGATCGTTCTCATTGGAGAATATGTAGTCGCGTTGGTAGACCCACTATATGTCTGACGTGGGTCGAAGCCCTTGCGTGCAGAAATATATGCAACATTCTCGCATGCTAAATAGAGACGAAGCGACTCTAAGTAGATGGAACGAGCTACGTTTGTTGGCAATGTATAACCAAAGTTGATGTTTTCAATGTTCAGATAGCTTGCGCTCGTCAAGAAGCGAGTTGAGGCTGCACTACTGTAGAGGTCGCCAAACTGGAAACGTGGAATGTCACTTGTAGTGTTTGTGGTTGTCCATGCATCAAGCACGTCTTTATGTATATTGTAACCTACATGGCTTGAACTTGGTGAAGCCATGAATGTTGCATAAGTGCTGTCATAACCTTTGCCTCCAAGTTGGAACGAACAATTAATGGACAAATCAAATCCGTAAGCACGAAGTGTTGTTCCAAATCCACCATAGAATTTTGGCACAGTACTCTCGTTTGTCATATAATAGTCAGCATCGCTATACTTGTTAGTCGTTTCACGACCTGTCACCTTCTTGTGAGTAACTCCCTTGTATGAAGAATCGACGACGTTGCCATTTGTGTCATAAAGGATTTCATTACCGCTGGCATCTTTCTCGTACACATTCTTGTACCAAAGCGACTGACCATCTTCTCCAACGCCTGCATATTCTTTCAAACGCCATGTGTACATAGACACATCTTCTGAAATAAAGAATGAACCGCTTGTATAACCATAATAAGGATTACCAGATGCGTCATAGATCGTAGATGTCTTCTTGTCTGGATGAATCATCGTAAGGCGATTCCTCAAAGAAGCAATGTTGAAATTGATATCCCACTGGATGTTCTTTGAACGAATAGCGTTATAATTCAAATTCAATTCAAATCCAGTATTATACAAGTTTCCGACATTATCATAATAGTTTGTATATCCCAATGAAGGGGCTACGGAGAAAGAGAACAACATATCTGTTGTTTTGCGGTAGTAATACTCCAAAGAGCCACTCAATCTATTATCGAACAATGAGAACTCGATACCAGTATTAAAGTTAGTGTTCTTTTCCCAAGTAATGTCTGGAGTACCTTTAGATGCGAAAGATGTACCAATATTTCCAGAAGAGTTCGTAATGTCATAAACATCAATATAACGATATGAACCAATATTGTCATTTCCTTGTTGACCAATGGAGGCTTTAAATTTCAGCTCATTTACCCAAGGAGCCTTAAACCACTTCTCTTTGTTGATAAGCCAAGCTGCACCAACGGACCAGAAAGTACCCCAACGGTGGTCTTTTGCAAAACGAGAAGATGCATCTGTACGAATAGAAGCAGAAGCAAAATAACGGTTGTCATAATCGTACTGAACACGGCCAAACCAACCCTCGTTGTTGTAGCGTGTTTGATAAGATGTTGCTCCCTTACCATCAACTACGGCACCATCAAGTTCTGTATTTTCATCAGAGAACATCTTTGACTTGGATGCACCAAGCAGATAATAACGGTAATCATAATATTCATGACCTACCATAGCGGTCAAATTGTGCAATTTAGCAATTGTTGTAGAATAGTTCAGCAACTGCTGCAAGTTGTAGTCGTATGTACGAGTATGATACATACTAACAGTTCCACCAGTAGAGTCAAACTGTCCATAGTAACCATTATACACGTAATTCATACGCGTTTCGTCAAGATTGTAAGTGCCATTAAGCGTCAACTTCAGCCCGGGCAGGAACTCTATGTCCAAGAACCCATTGGCAGAAGCAGCATTGCCATTCGCATTGCGAGTGTTAAGACGAACATCCTGTATAGGACATGCATTTCCAATAAATGGACGTCCAAGGCCAGCGTTTGTACCATCACCGTAATCCATCATTGTGATACCATTGGCATCAACCTTTGGTGTTCCATCTGCGTTACGGATATAGAGGGGATATACAGGAGCAATCTGAGACGTGAAAGCCCATATGTTTCCTGTAGAACTTGAAGTACCATTGTTGCCCAACGAATTGCTATCAAAATGTGCAAAAGACAAGTTCGCACCTACCTTGAGCCATTTTTTTGCCTGATAGTCTGCACGTAGACGTCCTGTAAAACGAGAAAGATCAGAATTGTATGTAATACCCTCGTTCTTGAGATAACCTAAAGATGCATAGAAATTTGATTTCTCTGTAGCCGCGTTAATAGAAAGGTTATACTCTTGACGCTTTCCGATGCGCGTTCCCTCGTCTTCCCAATCATCTGGTGTTACCCAATAATCCTCACCTTTGTAATTAACAAGGCGTCCCAAAGTAGCATTAGGATTCATACGTCCATTAAGACCGATAAGGACTTCGCCATCAGGCACTGTCCATATATTATAGCCAAGGCTACCGCTGGAGGTGTCACCGATTAATGCTGAGTTAGCTGCCTTCCACGCATCTTCAGCATTCATGCCAGACGATACATAGTTATTCTTAAGAGCCTCGTATTGCATCTCGTAATACTGGGCGGGAGACTTGATGACATCATAATGCTGCAGAGCACGGCTATTCCAGCCATACTTTGCATCCAAAGTTATCTTAGCGTTACCTATGCCTTTAGCTTTTTTGGTCGTAATCATAATCACGCCATTAGCACCACGGGCACCATAAAGGGCATTAGAAGAAGCATCCTTCAACACTGTCATGCTCTCCACATCACTTGGATTAAGATTTGTAAGGTCACCGCTATACGGAGCACCATCAACCACAATCAAAGCATCGTTTCCCGCATTTAAAGAACTAAATCCACGGATACGAATTGTTGATGTGGAACCAGGAGCACCATTCGCTGAAGTCAATTGCACGCCAGGAACCGCACCGGCCAAAGCATTAGTTACGCTTGTAACCTGAGACTTGGACAATTCTTCTGATCCTACTACAGTTGCAGAACCTGTAAATGCACTTTTCTTGGCTGTACCGAAGGCTACAACCATAACCTCATCCAAAGCCTTGCTGTCCGGATCCAATACAATCTTCATGTTTTTACCTGCCTTTACGGTCTTGCCCGTCATGCCGATGTAAGACACTTCGAGCTTTGAGCCTGCGGGCACATTCAGCGAGAAGTTACCGTCAACGTCGGTAGCCGTACCGGTATTGGTGCCCACCACCTTGATGCTCGCGCCAATGACAGGCGAGCCGTCTTCGGAGGAGGTCACTGTACCGGAAACCTGAGTTTGTGCCAATGCCATTCCTATGCTGAGGAAGAGGCAGGCGATAAACGTCATAAGTCTTTTTTCCATAAATCTCTCTCTTTTTAATAAATAATGTATAAAGTTGTTATTTTTCCTGTTCGTAAAGGCGTCAGTCCACCTCGCGCCCCGAAGTAGATTTTCCGCTTTTTATTACATCATTTTGTCATTTGGACCGAAATCCATACCTATTGCTTTTTAACAAATGCTTTCTTATCGGTTGCAAAATTAAGTAAATTTTAGTTATACTCCAAATATTTATTGCAAAAAGTTGCATTTTCTTTGTATTTCACTATAAAAAATAACACATTCGTGCTATTTTCGCTTATTGTTTATCAGAAAAAAGATACTATTTATAGAAAAACGCTATAAGAACATCGCCATGAAAACTGGCAGAAGTGTCGTTTCTTTATCTTTTTTTAAGTCTTTTGTATATATCAAGTATCGGTTGCTGATGTGTTCTGAGTATTTCTTGCAGAACTCATCCAGCGATTTGTGCGTCTGATAACCTGACGATTTCACCTCCAAAGGCCACAACTTGCTCCCGCGTGACAACAAGAAGTCAACCTCATAGTTATGGTTTGATGTCTTTGAGCGCCATGTGTGATAGAAGAGTTTGTTGCCAGAGGCAGTTAGCATCTGTGCAACAATGTTTTCATATACATATCCTAAATCGGCTGATAATTTGTCGCTAAGCAGTTTCTGATAGATGATATTCTCCGTCACATCCTTGTCCCAAAATGCCAACGTAACGAACAGACCTGTATCGCCCATGAACATTTTATACTGGTCGTAGTCAGTATGTGCGGGCAAGCCTACACTCGGATTGTCGGAATGGTGAGCAAAATTCACGGTAAGACTGTCCTCCATGTCACGGAGAAACTCAGCTATTGTGTCTGCAGACTCGTTCTTGCCTAAAACACTGGTCTGCTGATAGCGTGAAGTGTTCTTGCTAAGTTGGGATGGAATAGCACTGAACATCTTGGAAATCTTGCCAGACGGGTCTATTTTCAAAAAGTCATCAATATAGATCTCTAAAATCTCCCTTTTCTTGTTGTCCACTTCCGTAAGGTTGTTTGTTACCAAATATGTGCTTACGGCTTGTGGCATTCCTCCCACAAGCATGTACAGTCGGAAATCGCGCAACAGCTTTCTCATAGTGGCATCGCCCAACGAACGTTTAGCAAGGAAGCATTCACGCAGCATTTCCATTGTGACATCGTCTCCCAATGCCCAACGAAACTCCTCGTAGTCCATGGGATATAATGTCAGACGCGTCTCTTCGCTCGGTATCACAATGCCCCTTGTGTTCTTCCTTATAGAAAGTAATGAGCCGGTTTCTATATAGTCGTAACGGTGGTCTTTGACTAAATACTTGATAGCCTCACGCACTTTCGGACATTTCTGTACTTCGTCAAATATGATCACGGACTTGCGCTCCTGCAGTTTTACACCATATATAAACTGTAGTTGCATGAAGAAATGGTTGCGGTCTGAAATGTTCTCGACCGCCTCCCAAAGAGCCGCAGAAGCATCTGCAAAGTCAACAAGGATGTAACTTTCATACTCGCGGCGTGCGAATTCTTCCACAAGAGTCGACTTCCCCACACGTCGTGCGCCTTTGATGAGTAGCGCAGTGGAGCCGTCTCTTGTTTGTTTCCAGTGAAGCATCTTATCATACAACTTGCGTTTAAACACTTTTTCCGTTCCCATATTTTATGCTGTTTTACGGATGCAAAAGTACGACAATTATACCAAATCCCCAAATGTTTTTCGCCGAAAAGCAGAAGAATCCCCAAATGTTTTTCGCCGAAAAGCAGAAGAATCCCCAAATGTTTTTGGCCGAAAAGCAGAAGAATCCCCAAATGTTGGGGGCTAAATGGCAGTTAAAGCGCCCTTATGTGACTTATCGAGCAACATGCTCTTCGTAGGGCAGTATACTGCCAAGGTTGGGGCAGAATACCGCCCTTATTAGACAGTTTTATACAAGGCGTAGAAAAATCGGAAACTGGTTCGGCAGAATCAACAGCAACGCATTTGAGTTTTTAGACTGCATACTACACCAAACCACCATAACGTTCTAATAATCAGCACATTGTAGTGGTGTAATATGAATGCTCACACTACACCCACACTACACCACATTACACCACTTTACACATCAAAGATGTAGTAGGGTGTAGTGTTGGTGTAGTGTCAAAACTGACAGTACACCCGCTTAAATCCCTATTATTCAACGAGTTCCAAGAAAAGGATGTAGTGTGTAGTCTAAAAGCCAAAATGTGTTGTTGAGAATACTTTTATCGCAGAAATTCTTGGAGCTCAAGCTGATTCCGAAGAAAGAGAAAGGCATGACCAAGAAGGTGCATGAGGCGAAGATTGCAGAGCAATGGGAGCAGGCTGTGGAGCAAATCAACCACTATGCCGAGGCACCAAGGGTGGAAGCTCTGCGCCAGGGTACACAGTTACATAAAATCATTATGCAGTTTGACGGCTGGAAGTTGTTGAGGATGGAAGAAGTGTGACTTGCTAAAGTTACATCGCAAAGTATCTTAGGATACATTGCCAAGTATCATAAGATACATGAGCAAGTATCCTAAGATACTTTTTTTATAATAGTTCGGGAAGTTGGAAAAGCTTCACGCTGTTGCTTCCCTTGATGAGGATGTAATGGTCGTGGGGCTGGTTTTCCTTGATGGCTTCCTTTACTTCCTCCACATTATGGAACTTGCGGTATTCGCAAGGAATGTTCTCGAACTCGTCGCCTACGAGCCAGACGTTCTTTAGACCGGCGGCTTGCAGTTGGTCGACGACCTTCTGGTGCTCCTCGTGACTCACCTCGCCAAGCTCGCCCATCTGTCCGAGGATAGCCATCTTCTGAGGCACATCCATCAAACGGAAGTTCTCGATGGCGGCAGCCATGCTCGATGGGTTGGCGTTGTAGGCATCCACCACAAGTTTGTTGTGGGCAGTCTCTTCCAACTGTGATCGGTTGTTGGTAGGGATATAGTTTTCCAAAGCATGGTCTATCTGCTGAGGCTTCACGTCGAAATGGAGACCGATGGTGATGGCGGCAAGCATGTTGTCGACATTGTAGGAACCGATGAGGTGGGTTTGCACCTCGTGCCATTCCATTCCCTCCATGCGCCAGCGGAACTTCAGGAATGGTGCGCAGGAGGTGACTTCTCCCCATACGTAGCAATCCTCTCCCTTGCCGTAGGTGATGAGGCGACTCAGATTACGCTCCTCCGCCATTTGCATCAGATGCTCATTGTCGGCATTGATGAAGACGAGGGCATCGTGGGCGGCGAGGAAGTCGTAAAGCTCACCTTTCGTCTTCTTCACTCCCTCGAAACTGCCGAAGCCCTGCAAGTGGGCACGCCCCACGTTGGTAATCATACCGCAGGTAGGCTCCACATACTCCACCAACTTTCGGATGTCGTCGGGATGGGAGGCAC
>CAVCDC010000068.1:0-15415 GCA_963600865.1 Firmicutes bacterium CAG:103 | reverse complement strand
AAATCCGATGCGTTGTAGCCAGTTCAGTTTGTAGAATCCCTTGGATTCCTGCGTAACAGGTACTTGTTCCATAATTTCAGTTATTCAGTTATTAAGTTTTTTCTGTTGCAAAAGTACGAAAAAGTACGCACCATTTACCTTATATCGGTCACGATAAGATTTTTATTTGTTTCATTGCTTGCTACTTTGAATACATTTTTGTACATTTGCAACAAATTAGCACATGAAACGACTATAACAACCTAAACATGAAACAGACCAAGACCTACGCAACCATCCTTCTGTCCCTGCTTTTCACGCTACTGATATGGGGAGAGAACGCTGGCGAACTGTATACATCCTGTAAGTTGTCAAGTTCACTCATCAACTGTATGGTGCAAGACCGCCACGGTTATATCTGGGTGGGTACGGAGTACGGTCTGAACAAGTTTGACGGTTACCGTTTCACCACATTCTTCCACGACAAGAAAGACCAGAGCACGATCTGTGACAACATCATCTCCTGTTTCCTTGTGGACAAGACAGGCAATCTGTGGATAGGATCCTCCAAAGGACTTATGCGCTACAGTTATGACACGGGCGACTTCAAACGATATAACTTCACCGACGGAAGACAGCCACGTATCTACTCTCTTGCCGAAGGACAGCACGGCGACATACTCATCGGTACGGCGGGCTACGGACTTTACCAATTGCGCAAAGGCCACGACCTTATCGACCGCACCAAACTGTCGGCAGTAAAAGACTCCGACATCTTTTTTACCCATATTTTTGTAGACAACAGGCAACAGCTTTGGCAGAGCAGTCATCTTTCCACGTTTTCTCGTTTTAGTAGAAATGGCAGCGATAAAACCCATAAGATAGTACGCAAGGACTTCCACTCTCCCTGCGGAGCCCCTGTTGCTTTCTTCCAACGTCGCAAGGATGTGCTGCTCATCGTGTGCATGTACGGCATACTTTACTACGACTATCACACCGACCAGATAGCCGATGCAGGTTACGACTTCGGTATCTATCGGGGGAATACGACCATCAACAATGCCACCTTCGACCACGACGGCAACCTCTACCTGAGTACATCGGAGCATGGAGCGCTCAAGATAAGACGCGGCAGCGGAAAGGTGGAGACTACAGAGGCGAAGAGCAGCAGCATGGACTTGGGGACAGCTTTTGTCAACGATATCATAGAAGACAAGGACCACAATCTCTGGATAGGATGCTACAAGAAAGGGCTTTACCAACTTAACCAGGGTAAAGAGGCGTTCCACAACTGGAGTTTCTCGGCGCAGAACTACATCATAGGAAGTTGCGTTTCGTCCATAGCACAAGGAGAGAACGGCATCACTTGGTGTACCGTGCAGAACAGTGGCGTATATGGCTTTGACCCAGCTGGACGGATTGTGGCACATCCCCAGTCGCCCATGGGTACAAGTCTTATCTACAAAGACCATCGTGGCAACTACTGGATAGGAAACGGCAATGCCCTCTATAGCTATGACCCAGTGACCGGAAGGGCACAGCAGAAACTGAACTTTACCAGCGCGGGCATCTATTGCATCACAGACGATAGCAAGGGCAACCTCTACATATCGGTGTACAGCAAAGGCCTATATATATATAATGTGGAAAGTGGGAATGTGAAGACCTTCGACATGTCACAGCGTAGCAGCAAGGGATTCCTCTGCAACGACTGGGTACGTACGCTCACCTTTGCCAAAGACGGCAGACTCTGGATAGGCACATCCAACGGTGTAGGCTGTCTCAACACCACCACATGGGCTTTCAACGAACTCGGCTGGAACCAGATACTGAAGAACAAACAGGCAAACGCCCTCTGTGAGGGTGAAGACGGAGAGATATTCATCGGCACAGACGAAGGCCTCTTCCTGTACGACCGCAAGAAGAGTGGGGGAGTCATCCCCTTCCCTCATGCGGAAGTGCTGAATGGCAAACAGATATGCAGCATCGTGCGCGACCGCATGGGCGACCTGTGGATAAGTACCACCATGGGTATCTGGCAATACAGCAAGAGCGAGAGAAAATTCATAGGACACATCAACGGCAACGGTCTCAAGTCGAAAGAGTATATACTCGGTGCCTATATGCAGCAAGGCAACGACCTCATCGGGTTTGGTACGGAAGACGGTATCACCACCTTCAAGCCCGACGAGGTGAGGGCGAACAAGATCGTACTCGGGAAAGTCTATCTCACCAACTTTATCGCCGATGGCAAGTCTATCTACAGTCAGTCGGGACAATACACCATCCCCTACGAGCAGAACTCCTTTACCTTGGAGTTTTCGCTGCTCACTTACATGAACACCGACAATATCAGTTACCAGTATCGCATCAATGGCGGGACATGGAACAGTACCAACGAGGGTGCAAACGCCATCTCGTTCAATAAACTGACCCCTGGCAAGTACACGATTGAGGTAAGAGCGGCAGGCAACGGCACCTGTTCGGACAGCATTACAACCATCAGCATCAAGGTGGAAGACCCCTGGTACACCACCTCGTGGGCCTATGCCGCCTATCTTCTGATAGCCATAGCCATAGGGACTTACATCGTCCTCGCCTACGAACACAGACGTAGGACAGAGCTGGAAGAGACCAAGATGAAGTTCCTCATCAATGCCACACACGACATACGCTCACCATTGACACTTATCATGGGACCTCTCAACAAACTCAAGACACGAGTGACAGACAAGGAGAGTCAGCAGGACCTGCAGACCATAGACCGCAATGCACAACGTCTTCTGCTGTTGGTGAACCAGATACTGGACGAACGGAAGATAGACAAGAAGCAGATGCAACTGCACTGTCAGGAGACAAATCTCATAGACTTCGTGCGCAGCATCACTTCACTCTTCAACTTCAACGCCAAGGAGCGCAATATCAGCATCGCCATACACACCGAAGGAGAACTGACACAGCAAGACAAGTTGCCAGTATGGATAGACCGCATCAACTTCGACAAGGTGGTGAGCAACCTCCTCTCCAACGCCATGAAGTATACCTTCGACGGTGGCAGCATAGACATCAGCATCGGCAAGACCGACAAACAGGCAGTCCTCAAAGTGACCGATACAGGCATAGGCTTCAAGGATGAGAAGACCGACCGCCTCTTCGAACGTTTCTACCAAGGCAAGAGCAGTAGCGACCTGCACATCGAGGGAACGGGAATAGGACTGAACCTAAGCCGTGCCATCGTCAAGATGCACGGGGGAACCATCAAGGCATACAACCGCACCGATGGCAAACGGGGAGCATGCCTCGAAGTGAACATCCCGTTGGGCAAAGACCATCTCAAACCCAAGGATATCATGACGGAAGATGCAACCAAAACAGACGGTTTCATCGAGAAGAAAGCCAGTGCCAACCGCAACTTCAATATCCTCGTGGTAGACGACGATGCAGAGATAGCGCGCTATATCAAGAATGAACTGAGCGAGTGGTACCGTTTCGGTCATGCGTCCAACGGAAAGGAAGGTCTCAAGATGTTGCTTACCGGGAAGTACGACCTTGTCATCAGCGACGTGATGATGCCCGAGATGGATGGAATCACCATGCTCAAGAACATCAAGGGCAACGCCAATATCACCGATATTCCTGTCATCCTGCTTACCTCGAAGGGAGAAGTGGAAAACCGCCTGGAGGGTTTGCGCCGTGGAGCCGATGCCTTCCTTGCCAAACCTTTCAATATGGAAGAGTTGCATATCCTCATCGACAATTTAGTAGACAACGTGCGCCGTCTGAGAGGAAAGTATACCCATGCCAATGGACAGGCAGAAAAGATAGAAGACATCGAGGTGAAGGGCAACAACGATGCCCTGATGGACCGCATCATGAAGTGTATCAACGACAACCTCGACAACGCCGACTTCAACGTGGAGCGACTCTCGGAAGAGGTGTGCATAAGCCGCGCCCAACTGCACCGCAAGATGAAGGAGATAGCCGGTGTCTCCACGGGAGAGTTCATACGCAACCTGCGACTGAAACAGGCGGCACGACTCATAGAAGAAGGCAAAATCAATATTACGCAAGTGGCATACGCCGTTGGCTTCAACAACCAGACGCATTTCTCTACTGTGTTCAAAAAACACTTCGGTATGACACCTACAGAGTATGCTGAAACAAAAAGAAATGAGTAATACACCGTTCTGCACGGTCAGCAGAAGGATTCTGTATACCTTTGCAGACAAATGATGACGCCTGCTGTCCTTCCAAACCTGAGGGCAGCAGAGACCTGAATAACAAGACTAACCTAAAAACGACATGAGAAGATTATTTTTATTGCTTTGCACCGTCACTGTTTCCTTATGGGCGAACGCCCAGAATGACGGTTCCATGCTTTGGCTTGCCTCTTCTCCGCAAACCCACTGCAAGGTGGTGGGTGGAACGGAGAACAGTCCTACCATCGACATTGCTCGCAAAGAACTGACAGAGGGATGCCTCGCCAAGGAGGTGGCCCTTGTGGTAGACCCGTCGCTGCAGTTGGGCGATGGATACAAAGTCACGGAGTCAACCATCACGGCGAGTACTGATGTGGGCATTCTCTATGGAGCCTACGAACTCCTCAGACTACAGAACACCAGGCAGCTCAATACTCTTCCCAAGACAGAGAAGCCGCAGGTAAAGCTTCGCATCATCAACCATTGGGACAATCTCGACGGAACTATTGAGCGCGGTTATGCCGGAAAGAGCATCTTCAAATGGGAAGAGATCAAAGCTGATAAGAGTGGGAAAGAGGTAAGTATGAGCCAAGACCTACACGACCGCCTTGTCACCTATGCCCGTGCCAATGCGTCGCTCGGCATTAACGGCACTGTGCTCAACAACGTGAATGCTTCGCCCAAGATGATGACTGCGGAATATATTAATAAGGTGAAAGCCATCGCCGATCTCCTGCGTCCTTACGGCATCCGTGTCTATCTCAGCATCAATTTTGCGTCTCCTATGGCTCTCGGCTACACCAAGACTGCCGATCCTCTCAACAAGAAAGTACAGCAGTGGTGGCAGAAGAAGGCAAAGGAGATATACCAGACCATCCCCGACTTTGGTGGATTCTTGGTGAAAGCCAACTCCGAGGGACAGCCAGGTCCAGGCGACTATCACCGCACGCACGCCGAAGGCGCCAATATGCTTGCCGATGCCTTGAAACCCTATGGTGGAACAGTCATCTGGCGCAGTTTTGTATATGGTGCCAACCACAAGGGAGAGGATAGGGTGAAGCAAGCCGTGAGCGAGTTCAAGCACCTCGACGGACAGTTCCGTGACAACGTCATCCTCCAGTCGAAGAACGGACCGCTTGACTTCCAGCCCCGTGAACCATACGCTCCCATCTTTGACAACATCCGCAAAACGCCACAGATAGCCGAGTTGCAGATTACACAGGAATATCTCGGTCAGTCGAAGCACCTCACCTACCTTGCTCCGATGTGGAAAGAGTTCTTCGAGTTTGTCAATCCGAGTAAGTTGGTGGGCATCGCCGGCGTTGCCAACATTGGTGACGATGCCAACTGGTGCGGTCATCCTTTCTCACAAGCCAACTGGTATGCTTTCGGTCGTTTGGCGTGGAATCCATCGCTTTCATCGGAGGAGATAGCACATGAATGGCTCGTTCAGACATATGGCTGTCATGACGAGAAGTTCACCAAACCGATAGAGATGATGATGATGACCTCCCGTGAGGCTTGTGTCAACTACATGATGCCGCTCGGACTGCATCATATCTTCAAGTTTGACCACCACTATGGCCCCGAACCTGACGGTTTCATCGCTACTTACCCCTTGGAGTGGTGTCCCGTGTATTATCACAAGGCAGACAGCGTTGGAATAGGTTTCGAACGCTCTTCTAATGGCACTAATGCCGTAGAACAATATCCAGAGCCATATCGCAGCCAGTACGACAACCTCGCGACGTGTCCCGAGGAATACCTCCTCTGGTTCCACCATGTGCCATGGACTTACACGATGAAATCGGGCAGTACGCTCTGGCAGGAACTCTGTATGAAGTACAACCAAGGCGTGGCAATGGTGGAAGTCTACCGTGACTATTGGCACACCTCTGCCAAGCCGTATATGAAGGGACATGAACAGGAATGGCAACATACCGACTCCCTCCTCAATGTGCAGCTCGACAATGCGAAGGAATGGCGGAATGTCTGCCTGAAGTATTTCCAAACATTCTCTAAAATGAAGATTTATGAATAAGCCCTCATCATACAAAGGAACGTTACTGGTTCTCCTTGTCTTGTTGTGGTGCACAAATATCATGGCAGGAGTGCGACTACAGAAGCAAGGCACAGCCACCCAACTCGTCGTCAACGGCAAACCGATGCTGCTCTTGGCCGGAGAACTGAGCAACTCGGCAGCTACCAATCCTGCCGATATCAAGAAGGCAATGACCCAGATGGCACGGAGTGGTGCCAACTCTGTATTTGCACCAGTCTACTGGGAGTTTGTTGAACCGCAGGAAGGCAGATTCGACTTTGCTTTGGTGGATAGTGTCATTGCCTGTGCCCGTCAAAAAGACCTCAAGGTTGTCTTCCTCTGGTTTGGCGCATGGAAGAACTCCATGAGTTGCTACGCTCCCCTGTGGGTGAAAGAGAACACCAAGCGATTCCCCCGCGCCCTTACTGAGAACGGAAAACCCTTGGAAATCTGCAGTGCCTTCAGCGACGAGTTGCTGCAAGCCGATAAACGGGCATTCTGTGAACTGATGAAACACATCAAAGCCGTAGACGATCAGGAGAATACCGTGGTGATGGTGCAGGTGGAGAATGAAATAGGTATGCTCGAATCGGCACGAGATTACTCATCCCTTGCCGAGAAAGCCCACAAGCAACAGGTTCCTGCTTCCCTTCTCAAGGCATTGAAACAAAACAAGAAAGGCATCTGGTCCGAGGTCTTCGGCACCGACCGCTACGCCGACGAGAAGTTTCAGGCGTATTATTACGCCAAATACGTAGAGCAACTCGCCTCTGCAGGCAAGGCAATATACAATGTTCCTATGTATGTCAACGCAGCGATGGACAGCCGTGGCCGTAAGCCCGGCGAATATCCTTCCGCTGGTCCGCTCGCTCACCTTATTAATATATGGAAACATGCAGCGCCAAGTATCGACATCTATGCGCCAGATATCTACGACTCTGGTTATAAGGACTGGGTGAAGAAGTATAAGCGTGCTGACAATCCATTCTTCACACCAGAGGTGAAATGCGATGAGAATAGTGGTGTGAAGGCATATTATACCTTCGGTGAGACCGATGCCATCAGTTTTAGTCCTTTCGCCCTTGACCAAGCAGATAGCAAGGTGAGACATCAACTGAAATCTGCCTACAGTACACTCAAACAACTTTCGCCTATTCTCTTGCAACACCAAGGCAAAGGCGGAAATTGGGGACTGCTCTTCGACCAGGGAGACAAGGAACGCATCATCGAGGACGGAGACATCACCATGACATGCCGCCACTTCTTCACACTGCCTTGGGACCCACGTGCCACCGACGGCAGCAAGTGGCAGGAAGGTGGCGGACTCATCGTAAGACTGGCAAAGAACGAATACCTCGTGGCAGGCAACGGCATCGTGGTGGTATTCCAGAACAAGACCGAGAAGCAACAGGCTGAAGAGAAGAAGTTGGGTGAAGACGGTTTTGTCGATAATGGTGGTGAGGCAAACAACCAGAAAAAGGCTGCCGCTACCTTCAATGGCAAGCGCATCGGCATCGGTTATGTTGACCAGGTGGAGGTAGATGAGGACGGCAACCTGCAGTTCATCCGTCGTGACAATGGAGACCAAGACCATCAAGGCCGTCATGCCCGCATCTCATGTGGCGAAAACAAGATACTTCACGTCAAGTTGTACGAGTACTAAAAATGACAAGGGTCGACCCTTTCGACTCAAAGTGTCGACCCTTTTGCCCAAAAGTGTCGACCCTTCAGGAAAAAGCTGTGGGCAACTGTTGCCCATAGTCATTACGATTGAGCAGTTAGAATATCGTTATAATACCGTTAGAATACCTTTTTAATACCATATAATTGCAAGCGAGCAATATACGAAACACGATGAATGCACTGTTTTCAAGGTTGTAAATGCAATAAATCAGCCTATGAAACAAACAGAAACATTCATGCAACAATACTAAACTTCTATAAGAAAACAAAAATATACCTTTGCAGCAGATCTAAAAGCCATTTAAATAACAATCTAAATAACAATCCAACAACTAAACCAAACAATCATGAAACATGTAGGTTATTCCATGAAATGCCTAATGTTGTTCCTGACTCTTTTGACTATTCCCTTCGGGGAAATGCGTGCTCAGGGCAACGCCGTAAAGGGCAATGTGGTGGGTGATGACGGTCCTGTCATCGGTGCCACCGTTCGTGTAAAAGGTTCACCTAACGTTGTTGCCGTCACCGACCTTGACGGCAATTTTACAGCCAAGGTGCCAAAGGGTGCTACGCTCCAAATCACTTACTTAGGTTATAAAGACAAGGAAGTGAAGGTTGGCAACGGCCCCTTGGAGATTACCCTTGTTCCTGACCAGCAGGCCCTGAGCGAAGTCGTCGTTGTGGGCTATGGTCAGATGAAGCGTGCCGACCTCACGGGTTCGGTAACATCTGTAGGCGAGAAGGCCATCGAGAAATCTGTAGTTACCTCTATCGACCAAGTGCTCCAGGGTCGTGCTGCCGGTGTGCAGATACAGGCAAACACAGGTACACCGGGTGGTAGCAACACCATCCGCATCCGTGGTACCAACTCTCTCAACGCCACCTCGCAGCCTATCTTCGTCATCGACGGAGTCATCATCGACTCGGCTGGTGGTGACGACGGCAACACCAACCCTCTCTCGCTCATCAACCCTTCTGACATCGTGAGCATGGACGTGCTGAAGGATGCCTCCGCTACAGCCATCTATGGTTCGCGCGCATCTAATGGTGTCATCATGATTACCACCAAGCGTGGTCAGAGCGGTGAGGCGAACATCACTTACGATGGTTACGTAGGCTGGCAGACGATGCCTGGCAAGCTCGACGTGATGAACCTGCGCCAGTATGCACAGCACTACAAGGACATTACCGATGCAGGTATCAAACCCGCTTCCAGTACATGGATTCGCGGCGACCTCATGGGCGATGGTACCGACTGGCAGGACGAGTTGTACCGCAAGGCTCTCATGACCAGCCACAACCTCAGCATCAGCGGTGGTAGCAAGGACATCACATACGCCTTGAGCGCAGGCTATCTCGATCAGGACGGTATTGCCATCGGTTCTGGCTTCAAGCGTCAGACCCTTCGTGGTAACATCGACGCACAGATCAAGAAATGGCTCAAGGGTGGCATCAACTTCTCTTTGGCTGACAGCAAGCAGCAGACATCCTCTACCTATAATATTATTATGACGGCACTCACCTCTCAGCCGTCTGTAGCCGTAAGAAACCCAGAAGGTGGATACGACGGACCAGACGACCAGTGGATGCCGGACAACCCTGTCGCTCTTGCTGAGATTACTGACAACCACAACAAGAAGACCAACTTCCGCGTGAATACCTATCTGGAGGCTACCATCATCAAGGGTCTTACCTTCAAGACAGAACTCTCGGCAGACTACAACTTCAACCACTACTATTATTACCAGCCCGACTATCAGTTTGGTGTCAAGACCAACGATGTGCGTACGGGTAAATGGACCAAGACCAACACCAAGTATTGGTCATGGCGTAACATCCTGACTTATGCCAACACCTTCGGCAAGCACAACCTCAACGTGATGGTGGGTCAGGAAATGAGTCACAACCACTACGAGACACAAGTGGGAAGTACTACAGGCTACCTCTCCAATGCTGCCACCGACATCTCGGCAGGTAGCTACGCCGACAGCCGTGCTACTGGTTATCAGAACAATAACTCCCTCTTCTCTTACTTCGGACGTGCTTTCTACAGCTTCGACGACCGCTATCTCGTAACGGCTACCATTCGCCGCGACGGTAGCTCGAAGTTTGCCGAGGGTCATCGTTGGGGTTGGTTCCCCTCTGCTGCCCTCGCTTGGCGTGCCAGCAATGAGAACTTCCTCAAGGACAACAAGGTCATCAGCAACTTGAAGCTGCGCCTCGGTTGGGGTGCTACGGGTAACCAGAACGTGGAAGACTGGGCTTACACTGCATTGCTCGCAACCTATACCACTCCATGGGGTGTGGGTGTGCTCAATGCCAACAACGCCAACCCCGAACTGAAGTGGGAGACCACCTATTCTACCAACATCGGTTTCGACCTCAGCCTCTTCAACGGACGCATCGAGTTCATCGCCGACTGGTACTATAAGAAGACCAAGGACTTGCTCCTGAAGCTCGACCTTCCCGCCTTCCTCGGTTCTGGTGCAGGCTCTGGCTACGGTGTGGCAAGCAACCCATGGGGTAACATCGGTAGTTTGCGCAACACAGGTCTGGAACTTACCCTGAATACTGACAACATCGAGTATAAGGGCTTCTCTTGGCGTTCTAATGTCGTGTTCTCACTCAACCGCAACAAGGTGCTCTCGCTCGACACAGCGACAGGTACACTGCCTAAGACACTGCAGATCGGTTCGGAGACAGCCACCGTTACCAACACGGTTGTGGGGCAGCCCATCGGACAGTTCTGGGGCTATAAGGTCATCGGCCGTTTCGACAAACCAGAAGACTTCTATTATAAGGATGCCAATGGCAACGTGAAGCAGGTGGCAATTCCTGAAGGCAGTAAGATTGCAGAGAACGGAACATGGATAGGCGACTATATCTTTGAGGATATCAATGGTGATGGTGTCATCAACAACGACGACCAGACCTTCATCGGCAACCCTGAGCCTAAGTTCACATGGGGCTTCGGCAACACCTTCTCTTATAAGGGCTTCGACCTTACCATTCAGTTCAGTGGTTCTTATGGCAACAAGATTCTCAACTATGGACGACGCAGCCTTGAGGTGACGGGTTCTACATCCAACCTCCTTACTTCTGTGCTCGACTATGCACGTGTGGAGAAGATAGACCCCAACGGTCCGGACGATGTGCGCAACTACCATGTCACCAATACAGGAAGCATCATGCCACGTCTATATACGTCGAGCGGCAGCAACCGCAACGACCGCGTGAGCGATGCTTATGTAGAGGACGGTTCATACGTTCGTCTGCAGAACATCTCCCTCTCCTACACATTGCCACGCACATGGCTCAAGCATATCTTCCTGACCAATGTGAAGATATACTGCAACCTGCAGAATGTGTACACATGGAGCAAGTACAAAGGTTATGACCCTGAGGTGGGAAGCCTCTGGGGCAACGCACTGATGAACGGTATCGACTACGGTCGCTATCCTTCACCACGCATCTATACCTTCGGACTGAACGTTACATTCTAAACAACAAGAAAGGAGACTCAAAATATGAAAAAGATACTATTATATACAGCAGCCTTGGCCGGACTCCTCTCGTTCGGCAGTTGTGCGGAAGATTTCCTCAAACAGGACAATTCTTATCAGTTGAGCCCGGACAACTACTTCGACTCTGACGCTGCAGTACAGTCGGCTACCTATCCTCTGTACAACTACGTGTGGTATGACTTCAATGACAAGTTCTACTACGGCATGGGTGATGGTCGTGCCAACAACATCACGGCACAGTACTCCAACTACATCTACCCGTACACCAACTTCACAGAGAACTCGCTTTCACAGGGACTTAGCGAGGCATGGGGCTCACTCTACTCTGTTGTGTCACAGGCGAACAACACGATCAATAATATCCAGAACAAATGTACGTCTGGTGTCAGTGCAACTGCAAAGACGCAGGCAATCGCCGAAGCACGCTTCATGCGCGGTCTTGCCTACTGGTATATCGGAACACTGTGGGGATGTGGCATCATCTACACCAATACCGAAGACATGGTCAACAACTATGTGGTGCCTGCACAGCCTCGCATTGATGTCATCGAGTTTGCTACCCGCGACATGGAGTATGCAGCAGCCAACTTGCCTGAGTCCAACGCTTCTGGACGTGTCAACAAGTACACGGCATACGGTATGCTGAGCCGCTTCTACCTGTCTATGGCTGGTCTTACCACCGAAGGTGTCTTCGACGGCAACAACATCGCCACCGACTTCAACCGTGGTACACGCAACCCGTACTACCTCAATTTGGCTAAGTTGGCCGCCAAGAAGGCTATGGCTGGTCCATACAAGCTCTTGTCAGACTACAATGCTCTCTGGGCTTATGACACCATGAACAACAACGATGAGGCGATGTTCCAGTTGCAGTTCATCACGGGCGACGGTGCCTCGGGTGCAGCTCAGAGTATGACGCGCTTCTTGGCATGGAGCACCATGGTTGCTGATACCAACGCATGGGGTGGTGCCACATACTGTTCTTACGACCTCTGGAATGAGTTCTCCAACTATACCGATGAAAGCTTGGGTATGACAGAAGTGGTTGATACCATACGTCGCCACAACTCCATCGCTTTCTATGGTGAACCTTATCCAGAACTGAGTGCTGACAAGAGTGATCCATACGTCTATGGTGTGACAGAGAGTGCTGGTAGTCAAGGTGCCAACATCAAGAAGTATGTCATCGGTACGAAGAAGGTCAATGGCTTCAGCGTTCCTAACAACTCTGGTGTCAATACCTACATGCTTCGTCTGGCAGAGGTGTATCTGAACTACTGCGAGGCAGAAATGGGTAACAACGAGAGCACCCGTGACTCTGTTGCTGTCAGCTATCTCAATGCCGTTCGCACAAGAGCACACATGAAACCTAAGTCTCAAATCACTTACGAAGACCTGCGCCACGAAAACCGTGTCGAGTTTGCCTTCGAAGGTCTCTACTGGTACTTCCTCGTGCGCCGTGGCTACTACAAGCAGCAGGAGGTGGTCAACTATTGCAACAACCAGAACCGCAACGCCAGCTACTACGAGAGCAGCACTCACACCTATAAGTTGAGTGATACCTACAAGGCTCCCGGTACAGGTGTGGCAACAGCAACGGCAAAGAGTCTCACTCTTCCGATGGCTGATACCGACCAGACCAAGAACCCGAACCTGAAGACCGACTCCAATGGTAACATCACGACGACGAGATACCAGTTCGGAGACAGGGAGGTGACACATTCAGCTCTCTTCGGACTCCAGTAAATCGGGAAATAACAAGCTTAACACATAAACAAACTGACTAAATGACAATCATCATGAAAAGTTATATATATAATAAGGTAGAGAAAGCCGTCAAGGGTCTCGTCCCACTGGTGATGCTCGCCGTCTTGCCTTCGCTCACTGCGTGCAGCGACAACGATGACAGCCAGTCGGCTTCCATGACCATCAACAAGGTGTTCCTCGAAGACACCAAGGCTGCTGACGGTAACTATGACCGCGAGGTGCAGTTTGCTCGTCTTGGACAGACACTGCGCATCGAAGGCTCTGGCTTTACAGGTCTGAAGAAAGTGTACGTCAACGGACTGGAGACTTACTTCAACAATGCGCTGATGACTGATAACAACGTGTGGATTACCCTCAATAGCAAGACACCTGTGGCTAAGGCTGCCGAGAGTGTACGCAACACCATCCGCTTCGTGAAAGATGGCACAGAGACGGTCTTCAATTTCACCATCCGTGCCTCTGCTCCTACCATTACGGGCATCGACAACACGTTGCCTATGGCTGGCGAAATAGTTAACATAGCTGGTTCCAACCTCGAAGGTACCACGAAGATTACCTTGCCTGACGGTACCGTGGTTACCGATGGCATCGTGAGCTATGAGAATGGTGACACCGTGAGCTTCATCATGCCGGAAGGCGTGGCTGCCGTGAGCGGTAGCATCACCACCGAGGGTGCCAACGGTACTGCCATCTCGCCCAAATACTTCAACAACAACGACTGCTACGTCATCAACTTCGACGGGAAGGGAACGCAGGGCGGTTGGAGTGCCACCTTCAAGGAAGAAGACTTGGTGGACGACCCGTTGAACTCAGGACGTGGCAAGGTGATCCAGATTATACCTGACAGCTATCTCGCAGAAAACCCTGACGGTGTGAAGGGTGGAGTGTCAAGCATCAAGGGCTTCTATACTGCTGGAAACGATGATGCCGACGACGACTGGAACCGTATGACGCAGTTCATCCCTGGCACTACGCCTGTCGACTCTGTTGCCTTGCAGTTTGATGTCTACTGTCCAGAGGTATGGACCGAAACGGGACAGATAGAGATTACGTTGCAGAACAACCTCTCCAACTATGGTTATGGCTCTGGTTGCACCAAATATAATAAGGACTATCTCAACCAGGCTTATGCTTGGGTGCCATGGCTCAACCGTGAGACGGGCGCTGTTAGCAAGTTTACCACCTCTAACAGATGGGTGACTGTCACCATTCCTCTGTCTCAGTTTGGTAACTATACCAATGACGAACTGACCTGGACCTTCCAGAATGTCATCGATGACAAGAATGGAGGAAGCTACAGAAACTTTGGTGTGCTGTTCTGCAACCCAGACTTGAAGTGGGATACATCAAAAGACACTGCGGATCATGTTGCCACGACTTTCAACAAGAAGATCTACCTCGACAACTTCCGTATCGTGCCCATTACAGGCTTTACCGTTTCCGACTTCTAAGTCTATAGAACGGACGGGACATCTATAGTATTAATCTATAAACGACAAGAATGATGAAATTCACAAAGATATTTTTACCAGTAGTAGCATCGGCGATGCTACTTACTGGTTGCGATGACCAGATTATGCAGTGGGGCAAGCCCGACGGTCACGGTGATGTGACAACCGCCGAGATTCCTCTTGCCGTGAAGGAGGTCATTGCCAACTATGGTAACATCAAGGACTATGCCCAGCAGTATACCCCCAATATGATTATTGGTATCGGTATGGGGGTAAGCCTCTATGTCAACAATGATAACGGAGAGGGTGACTTGGTAAATGCCAACTATTCCATGTTCACTCCTGGCAACGCCATGAAGGGTGACGCCATGATGGGCAACAGCGGTGCCTTGAAGTTTACTACCTTGGACAATCTCATCGGCGCCATGCCTGAAGGGATGAAGCTCTATGGCCATAATTTCTTCTGGCATACCCAGCAGAACCAGACTTACCTGAAGTCGGTTATAGCACCTACCCTCGTGGTGGAGACCGACGGTGACATCGCCAACGTCCTTACAGGTGACGCTTCCGATTTCAATGGTGGAACGACAGGAGGATGGAACTCCTGGGGTAGCGGAAAGAAGAGCGCCAGTGTCGTTAGTGGTGCAGGACAGGATGGTTCGGCAGCCCTCGTTCTTGAGAATGTGGGTGACGGCAATGCCTGGGATGCCCAGTGCGCCTATACTTTCGATGACTATTTAGAGATGAACAAGACCTATGTCTTCAAGTTCA
>CAVCDC010000067.1:0-15440 GCA_963600865.1 Firmicutes bacterium CAG:103 | reverse complement strand
GCACAAGCTTCGAAAGTTGATGAAAGAACAAACACCTTTGCTCTGTTGTAATAATCCCAAATCTCTCGCTTCGAAGAAATCGAGCCTGTGAAAATCACATTGTTTCTCTTATCAGGATTAGATTCATAGAAGGAATCTATCTTCGATTGAAAATCCTTTTCTATAGGTCCTATCAAGTAGAATTTCCAATCCCGTAAATCAACCCTTGCCAATGCATCAAGAATCATTTCTGTATTCTTTTGCTCTGTGCCAAGACGACCTACGGTAATAAAGATATTCTCTTTCTTTTCACATGGAATGAGGTTCAATCCTACAGATTGAAGGCCTTCCTCATCGAAGCCATTATGCATTTTCACCATGTCGTTCCTGAATTTATAGCAAGTAGCTTTGGAATTCATGATGGCATTAAATGCAACTGATGTTTCGCATGAGACACAATCCACTATCTTAGCAAACCACCAATGTATCAAGTTGCGCACAATAGCATCGAATCGGTTCTTGTATTCATCTTTATATTTGAGAGCTATGATATCAGCATCAAGCTTCACATACAATTTTCCAAAAGGATTAAGCGTTTTGTATACAATCCCATAGAGAGGAGTAAACATACGATAGTAATGAAAAAACATTGCATACGCAGAAGGGACGACATATCTCAGTATAAATAACAAGGCAAATATGTGCCTCAGATACTTGTTGGTTATCGGCTTATGAAAGAGAGATATAGGTATCAAACGCACTCCACGATGATACTTAGGCAAACTCTGATTAGTATCCGTCATCGGATATACAATACGGACGTTTGCGCCTAGCTCCTTGCCTAGATAATATGGAGCCAAGAACACGTCTTTCCCCAAATGTACTTGCTCTACGTTTATAAAGTATAATGTTAAAGTTTTACTCATTGTTCTAGCCTGCTTTATTCATAGGATAGCGACCACTTTAGACACGTTAAGACCTAAAGTGAACTACCTTTTGTTATCTTTTATGAAAAAGTCATTTGATTTCATGCCCAAACGGCAGTCGTTACAGGCCGCCATTGATGAGCGAATAACTCCACCAACTTGTCAAAATATGATTTCAAGTCGTTGAACATTGGACCGATGCGCAGCGCACGCTCTACTATGTCGGGCTTCCAGTTCCAATGACCATATCTCCGTCGATATATCCTCGGACAGAATCCCTTGAAGAAATCGTGCAGGAAATCCTTCTCTGAAAAGAAATGGCGCTCAGTGAAACCAAACACATCTGTTTCTTTCTTTATTCGATTAAGAGAGGCAAGATAACGAGAATCTGCAAATGTTACAAAAACAACTTTTCTCATAGTGAACCTCCTTATGCACATTTTGAATATTCTACATAAGGAAGTTCTATAGTTATGGCTATTTTACCCCCCCCTAATAGGTCTGCGCTTATCCTGCACAACTTATTTTTCGCTCTCATCATATACCATGAGATATTATATGGGAACGGTGCTTCTTGCAGCTCAAATGAGGCAATCGTCACATCTGTCCCTAATCGTTTCAGCATCTTTTCTGTGATATGCCTTCCTTGTATGAGACCCGCAGCGCGGAACGTGTTGAGTTGACGGGTTCCATACAAATCTGGATGGTATTTTATGCAATAGTTCCCGTAAGTTTCAAACTCAGAGAACAAGTTTCCTCTTTTGTCTGTAAAATCACAGGCAAACATGATTTTCTCTACCCATGTGTCTCCTTTTGAGTCTGCATAATCAGATATAGCTTCCAACATTTCATTCATCACCTGAACACTGAACACCATGTGCTCAGCAATGAATGAATAATCCACCAATTTACCAAAGCCCAAAATGCGTTTCATTGTGTTGAAGTAAGGCTCGTGGTTTTCTATCTTTCTTGTAAACAGAGGTCTTTCACCGTCAAAGAAAGACAGTTCGCCCAGAGGTATTGTATCTGCATCCCATGTCAGATAGTATTCTTTGGCCCATTTGCTTTTGGCAAAGGCGTATTTCAAAAGCTGCTGGAAATACCAACCCACATTGTTGAGCCTTTTTTCGCCATTCCGCTTCATACATTCATGAACGATGCTGAAACTCAATTCTGGCACCAAGGCATTTTCATCCAGAAGTTCCACATTAGAGAACTTCAATAAATGCTGTAGTCTGTGGAAATTCTTTTTGTTTGTGACAATATATATATTCTCACATTCCACAATATACCTATTGACGTAGGTCACCACATGTTTCACAAAAGAGGCGTCCTTTTGGGCAACAGGTATCAAGACGTCAAGTTTTTTATTGTTTTGTTTCATTTTACAATTGGTTTCTACTCAAGTATTGTGACAATTCAACAAGCGATAACGTCACTGTGTTTGATTTTGTCGTTCTATATTCAGCGAGGATTCCCCTCTTAAGCAAAATGACAGGAACAACCATGTCAAAATATTTGAAAGGTCAAAAGACGGAGGGAAGGAGACAAACATTATCAACAACCGATTTGCCATGATAAACGAGAGGAACATCAGCCAAACATGATCACTATCATTGCCGCGTAATATAGCAATGTAGAACAAAGCCACATAAAGTACCATAAGAATAATACCGCCTTTTAGCAACAACCAGAGGTGACCACATTCCGTACCTAATCGGTTCTCATTGTCAGCTTTGAGATTACGCATACGTGCGTTGTGCATCACTTGACTGTAATATGTACCGAATATACCCTTTCCATAAAGCCATGAACTTGTATGTGTCAGGTCTTCATTCAATTCCCGAAACAGGAAAGTTCGAGAGTCTTGCACCATCGTACTCTTGTTGCTGTATTTATCCTCCAATAT
Organism: Firmicutes bacterium CAG:103; assembly: GCA_963600865.1. Taxonomy (GTDB): domain Bacteria; phylum Bacteroidota; class Bacteroidia; order Bacteroidales; family Bacteroidaceae; genus Prevotella. The sequence continues at coordinate 12,626 of CAVCDC010000067.1, read as the reverse complement.
CGTAAAGATGGAGTCACTAGTAACCAAATTTACGGTAGTAAGCGTTACCCCCACAATGGGGACTATACAAGTGTACAATTTGACCATCTTAAGAATTCTCCCCTTATGTTTGAAGAACATGAAAAAGATCAGTCCCGCCAAGCAGATAGCCTCCATTCCAAACACTGAGCGTTCATCTTCTGTATAGCAATAATACAAAGAAACAGCGAAATACAATCCATAGAAATATTTTTTCCGATTGCAAACCAAGAGCCTTGGGCATACTACAGGAACCAAATAGAATAATTTGCAGTATAAAGAATGTTCAATGCCTGCCAAATACAGACAGCCTGCAAACATTCCCAATAATACGGCAAAATCACAGACTTTTTTGTAGGAAAGCAGAATGTTGTCCTCATAAGTGAACAAGAAGACGGCTGGCAACGCCCATGATAAGACACCGAGTTCGAGATTACCAAACAACGACAGGACATAATTGCCCATAAGACCGTTATTTGAATCCCAGAAAACAGAACGCAGAATAAGAAATATGCTATATACGACGAAGGCATAAAACAACGTTTTTCCTAAACCATTCAGTTTTACCTCTTTTCTATATCTGCGATAACACAGGTATAAAATGACATAAACTATCGCTATAGGAATCACCTTTACTGAGGTGTTCAATTCACTAAAAAGCGATGCCAAGATTGAAAACACACACAAGAGAACAAAATATGTTTTCCTCTTGTTTATTTTGTTGTAAGAATGAACCATAACCGATAAAAATTGCTCCCAGGTTAGACCTATCCATGAAGCGTTTCTCTAAACCATTTTGTCCAATTGTCCCAATTCAGTCTTTCCTGAGAGTGTTTTCGGGCACCCTCGGAGAGTTTGTCGAGCAGCCCTGGTGTCTGCCAGATTTCCTGTATTTTGTCAGCAAACTGCTCTGGCGACGAACCTTCTGGCAGTCGGCTGCCATTCAGGTCGTTGACGACATAGCAGCCTACGCCACCGGTGTCATACGTGACAACCGCAGTGCCGTAGTCTGCTGCTTCGCAGAAGACTACGCCACTGCATTCTGCCTTGGTCGGCAGAAAGAGAAGGTCGGTAGTCTTCAGGATAGATTTCATCTGTTCGTATTGTGAGGGGATGTTTTTGTTGAGAAAACCGACGAAATTGACAAAATCTTTCCCGACGCATTCGGCGGGCATTTCCTTCAGTCCCGCAACAGTCAGAATGGTCTTTATCCCTCTCTGGTTCAGTATGTCGGCAGTCTCCACAGCGATGGCTCCTCCCTTGCGTTTCCAGTCCACTCCCATGAAGAGAAGGTGCAATGTGCCGTCGTTCAGCGGCGTTCGCCTGATGCCTTTGGTGTCTATGCATGAGCCATATTCCAAGACGACGCAGCGACTGCGGTCTATGCCATAGTGGTTGACGACAGAGTTCTCTCTCCAAGTGGAGGAAGAGAGATGCCAGGTGGAGTTGTCCAATGCCATTTGTTCTATTTTTTCAGCTTGTTTCCGGTTCCATTCAGGCATATTGTGCAAGTAATAATTGTTCGCCAATTCGAAGGTCGCATCACTATGATAAATGATAGGTTTGTTGATTTTTCCGAAGGCAGGAACATCGAAATAATGTATCGCCATGATATAGTCGCATTGCTCTACTGCAGCATAGTCTATGGTCGATGCACACATTTTGGCGCCCATGTATGTCCTGTCGAAATAGACACCTTTGAGAATCCCTACCTTGTTGCACAGTGTGATGAACCGACAAATCCATTTATACCAGAACGGGAAAGGATTTCTGACCCATACCGTTTCGAAACCAGCCTTTTCTATCGCTTCGTTGATCTTGAAAAGGATGCCACTGTGCGCCCTCCTGTCTGTATGAGGGTCAAACGCAGATACGATACCTATTTTTTTCATTTTCTACAATTGATTTATCAGTTCCACCCATTTGTCCATGATCACTTTCTCGGAGAACCTTGCGGGGATGTCCTTCCGGATATTCTCTGACATCCGCTCTCTTAGTGGAGCATCATCCATCAGACGCTCCAATGCCTGGGCGAAAGCCTCCTTGTCTCCATCGGGAATGACATAGCCGGTCTCGCCCTCCTTGATGATGGTCTTCGGACCGAACTCCACGTTGTAAGCAATAAGCGGAAGTCCTTGATTGCCAGCCTCTAAGAGTACCATACCGAATCCCTCCTCCCGGCTACACATGGCATAGACAGATGCCGACTGGTACACCTTCTGAGGGTTCTCCGTGAAGTCAAATATCTCGATGTATTTCTGCATCCCCAACCGTTCCACCTGCTGGCGGTATTCCCTTTGCAGGGCACCGCTGCCGTAGATGTTCAACCGCCAGTCGGGGTGGTTGGCAGCTATCAGCGAATAGGCATCTATCAGCCTGTCGAAGCCTTTCTGGTCGGTATTCATACGCCCCAAGCTGACCACTGTCTTCTGGCGATCCTCCATCGGGGGACACGATGACTCGCCTTTGTCCGTAGGCAGGAAGTTGGGCATCACATAGACGGGACGACCGATGGTTTTCCATTTCTCCAATTCGTCGCTGTTGAGGGTAGTGACGATATCAAACTTGCCCACCATGTACGTATGCAGTCTGTGGCGCAAGCCACTCGTCAGGTTGCCGAACGGATAACGAGAGTGGTCGAGGCCCACGATATGCACCCTTTTGTGGCGGTAGAGTGGTGTCATAAGATAACAGTTCCACATGACGACGGCGGTCTCGCCATCTGACAACACACTGTCAATATACTGATACAGCGGGGCAGTAAACTTCATGGCAAGTTTGTACCTCCAGTAGAGCTGCGACTTGACCCTGACACCCTTCTTCCAGTCGGCAAAAGAGATATTGTCATAGAGATACTTGACCGTCACCCCATCTTCCAACTGGTATTTGATATGTTCGTTTGCCTTGAAAAGACTGATGACATTGACACGGAGGCCACGACGGAAAAAAGAGTTCGCCATATTGGTAACGACCCTTTCCACCCCACCGTCGAGCGTCATGTCCATAATAAAGAGGAAAATATGTTTACTCATCGATTATTTGTTTATTCTGTTTCCAACCAACAGTGCCAAGCCAACAGGACAAACTTTCAGCAACACATCATACACTTTCATGCATATCCAAAAACAGACGAACGGACAGACGAGATAGAGTATGACGTGTGTGCTTTCCGGCACCATATGACTTAACCTGTATGTAAAAAATACCATGAGGCGCAATACTATTATGTGCGAGCAATATACAAAGAACATTTTACCCCCCCCATATTGCTGTTAGCGAATGCACTTCTCACCTTGTCCGACATAGAAACGGAAAGGAAGAAAACTGTCACCGTCACGATGTACCAGTGTCTGCCAATCACTTCCGCCTGATGCCCATAGGCAACGAAAGCCCATATACTGGCAGCTATTGCCAAGAGGAAGCTGACTGTCTTGAGCCCCTTGCACATATAGAATACATCTCTTGCCGCATAGGACAGACATGCGCCAGCAAAAAAGAAAAGAAGGTTGTCCATACCTATATAGGGCATCTTATCGGTATCCGTGAACAGATAGACGGCTAACAAACCCAACAAGGTTGCTACCGACAACACCTTGCATCTTAAAATGCCACCAAGCAACGGGGATACGATCATCAGCAAAATCAAATCGCGCACATACCACAGCGGCAACATCAAAGTCGTAACCTTCGGTATCTCATAACCCACCCATTGGGGAAGGCTGGACGACGGAGTGTAAGCGTTCATCCAAAAAGTACGGTTCAAAATCTCCAAGAAACCTATGCCCCTATAACTTTTTTCAAGGAGCAGGAAAAAGGCCGCCCCTATGACAGACCACAAGAGAAAAGGTACGACCAGTGTGCGAAGGCGAGTCTTCATCTTGCCACGCCATATCTCCAGGTTGAAATCCTTTCCCTTGAAAAAGAAATAACCTGAATAAATGAAGAACATAGGCACGGCGACTCTCGGAATTATAAAGCTAAGATAAACCTTGATGTCATACAGTACTGTTCCTTCACAAGCAGGGACAAGTGAAAAGGAATGTACAAAAATGACCATCAAGGTAAGAAGCACCTTCAGGACACTTGCACTGTCGTCGATTCTCTTGATCATACTATATCTTGTTTACTATGGCAAGAGCCAACTTTATCCGGAGCATGGAAGGCTTGCCCGTCAAGAGGTGACAGAACAGGATGGCGCGTTTGCGCTTTTCTGTCTTTACTATTCTACAGTCAGACAGATAGGGGAGAAACTCGCTCTTGAATATGCTGAGGCTCGTCTGCCTCACTTCCTTGGTATGCTCGAAGAAGATTTGCAACGCCCCCATGAGGAAGCGGTCGGCAAGCCATGTGTTCAGAAAGTCCTTGTGCTCGGCGTAGCTATCCAGTTGCTTGACCATGGAGAAGAACTCCAACGCCTGCATCATATAGTCCGTCTTGCGGTAGGACTTGCCATATTCTGGTTCTACATACACATAATTACATGCGGCCGATGTCTGGATGGTCTTGCAATGGAGCAAGTAGCGGAGATTGAAGTCTTCGTCCTCATAGTTCGCCCAACGCGTATTCATCTTCACCCCATGTCTTTGGAGGATGTCACGCTTGTAGAGTTTCCCCCACACACTACCGAAGACACCGGCACGCAGGGCATCCACGAGATAGCAGCCTGTGTCGGCATACTCTTTGGAAGCTATAGATTTACCCCCCCCTAATAGTCCTCTGCCACTCGTGTATCCTGTCACGACCAAGTCCTTGCCGGGATGGGCGACGAGGTCGGAGATGTACGACTCGGTGACAGTGTCGTCGCTGTCGATAAACGCGACAAACGCCCCAGAGGACTTCTCCATGCCCACATTGCGGGCATGGCTCACACCGCCGTTGGGGATGTCGACAACCATGAGGTTCTCCATCGACCGTGCTCTGTCGTTCAGTTTCTGTAGCGTATGGTCCTTGCTGCCGTCGTTGACGGCAACGATCTCAAAATCGGTGTAAGTCTGGCGGCAAAGGCTGTCCAAGCATTTGTCTATAGTCTCCTCGCAATTGTAGCAAGGTATGATAACTGAAACTTGTGGCATAAATATAGTTTGCTTATGAATGGAACTTAGATGTAACTTTTGATAATATCGCCTTGTTGATAAAGCGGCGCTCCGTAGTGGTCATGCCGACGGCATAAACCACGGCTGTGCTAAACACGAATGACAGGCAGATGAAAGCTGCCGTACCGATAAACGAAGTGTCAAACAAGCGGTAAGCATAACAGGTGGGGAGTACGACGATGGCGGTGGTCACACAGACCGGCAGCAAGACCCTTGACATGAAAGTGACGGAAGGGAACCTAAACACCTTCAGCATATATACCAACCTGAAGACATTGGCTACGACATTGATGGCGATGCGGGCATACCAAACACTATTGGGGGACAAATCCATCAACTGCAACAGATAGGCTATGGGGAAGTTGGACAGGATCAAGAGTCCGGTCACTATTTGGTGAGTCCTGATTTTCCCCGTGGCATCAACAAAGAGCCACAAAGGACAAAACAAGGCATCTATGAGCATATAAAACAGTATCAGGTTGGTAAACTCCACCGCATATCGGGGCACCGTCCCCAACCAGATCGTCAGCAGTACCGGCATGGCTATCATCAAAGGAAGTATGAGAACACCGAACAAGTAGTAGGAGAACTTGCTGGAGTGGTATACCAACCGATAGCAAGCATCTTTCTCGTTCGTGGCATACAACTTGGTAATCTGGGGCGTGAACGCCGTCTGGAAGTTAGACACAAAGGAGTACATGGCATTGCTCACCTGGTTGGCTATGCTCACGGCAGCATTGACCGTCACGCCGCAGAACACGTTGAGTATCATATTGACACCCGTGGTGGCGCCCATGTTGGCTATGCCCGAGAACATGGACCATCCGCTGAAGCCAAACAGTTGCTTGTACAGGGATTTGTCAATGCCCTTGCCACAATAATGCGTGTCGGGGAACTTCCTGTGACAATACAGATAATAAGCAAATGTCACCGCGGAACTGATGACAAACATGATCATGGAGTACAGAGCCAATCTATGTGAAGAGAATATGTACAACAGATATACTCCACCAAGTTTGAATATCACATCTACGATGCTGAGCCAGGCATAGAAGTCCATCCGCTCATAGGAGACAATAGCTGCATTGTAGGGAATCTTGATGAGGAAAGTGCCGAAAGTAAGTATGGAGAACTGGTAGGCGATATTTGCCGCCACCATCTTTCCTGGCGGTATGTTCAGCACGTAGTTGACCATATACAGTCCGACGGTCTCCGCAAGCACAAAAATGATGAGCATCACCAACAAGTAGAGGTTCATACTTGCCGAGAACACTTTGTTCACCATCTGGTTGTCTTCCTTTCCGATATAGAAGCTCAGGAAACGACTTGTGCAGGTAGACATGGCAGAGTTGAGGAAAGAGAAGAGTGTCACCACACTTCCCACAATGCCATATATACCAAAGTCTTCGACTCCCAAGCATTGGAGTACGACCCTGGAAGTAAATAAGTTGACACCCATCAACACGAACATCCTCATATAGAGAAGCATCGTGTTCTTGGCAATCCGCTTGTTGTTGTCTGATGATTGATGTGACATAAAATCACTACTTTACAATGTATCTTTGTTCAACTTTCAAAACTGTCGTAACAAGGTATTAAGATAGGGAAATCAAATTCTTCCACCCATCAATATCCGTCCTATCCAAGCGGGCTTCAAGTGCTTGAGAATCATGTATCCTATGATGCACAGCAATACGGTAAGTATTATATTTCCCGAAAAGACAATAGTCTTACAGTCAATTCCGGAATGTCTTCCCAAAGACACTACAGGCTCTAACATAATACCATGGGCACAATAGATGAACATAGACAAAGAAGGAAATTCTATATTTTTATAGCTACTTGGCAAACGATATGTGGCATATGCCAAGGATGGCAGTCCTAAGAGGATGGCAAACCTATAGAGATAGACATGCATATCTACCGTATTCATGATTGCCAAATCAGTGAGAACGCAGGCTATGTATGCCACAAAACAGTATCGTCCCTTAGCCGATATGAAAGGCAACACATTCCATCTGTTTATACCTATGTAGGCACCTAAAGTGAAGAAGCAAAAAGTACTCACCAATCCCATATCATCGGAGCGTGTAATGTTGAGAACATAAAGTGTTGCCAACACCGGAATTCCGATAGCAGGTCGTATTCGCTTTACAAACCAAAACACAACGGGAGCTACCAAGGAAACTATGAACAGGTTTCTCAAAAACCACAAAGCGCCATCGCATGGATACATGATAAAACCTTCTGGTTCCCACGCCCAATCGAAAAAGACTCTGTGGGAAAGCAGCAAATCCAACGAAAACGGTGCTTTCCGATACACCAAGCTCTTAACCAAATAGGTTGCCAAATTCCATAGGAAATAGGGTGTCAATATGGATTTAATCCGTTTGTGAATTTTGCCCCCCCCCAGAATAGATAGCCTTAGTAAATACTGATGTCTTCTGTCCTGGGTTTATATTGCAAAAGAACAGTAATCCCGATATGAGGAAGAACATCGGTACATCTACACTTGCCATTTCATGCCCGACAAACTTGATGACCCACCAATCAATTGTGCCAGGCGTAATCTCTGGCACCACATGGCATGTCACTATCAGCAAAATCATGGGTAAGCGCAAGCTTGAGATGACATCAAGTTGCGCTCTAAAACCTGTCATATCTTTCATATAAGTTGTCTTATCATAGATGAGACCTCCCAATTATAAATCCAACTTGTTCGTATCTGTGATCTCCTTGAAATCGGAATCGTCATAATATTTTTCAAACACTGGCCATTCCTTAATATCAAACTTCATTAATTCGTTTTTCTCCACTACTTTCCGCAAATAAGAAAGACATTTTGCCTTGTCATTTAGTAGAGCATATGCTGCGGCCATTTCCGCAGATGAATAGTGTATATAGCCATCTATCATCTTTTTCTTTACCTTGTTCTCGAAATCTTTTGGCTTATGATATTTTTCCCAAGCCAAGAAATAGTTTATACAAACGGCTCCCTCTCGCTGCATATAAGGTTGGTCATAGTATTTCTTTGTAAAATTATAAGCATCGGCAAACCTTTCCGTTCGAATCAAACTGCAAGCTTTAGCTGAAATAAAAGTGAAATCAAGTCCATGATTTTGCGCATGTTGTTCTACAATACGTATAACATCTTCGTCATGATTAAAAGCACTATGAAACAACAACTGTTGTTTTAAATTATTTGTAAAATATTTATTCAAAACCTTTTCCGCATTGTCCTTGTCGCGCACATCACAATAATAATGAAGAAGCAATGCTTTCCAACGTCTTGACTTATATAAATTCTTCGTTATTAATTCCTTTGCATCCTTATATTTACCGAGAACATTGCTCAAATATTTTGCTTTCAAATAAAGGAAGGCATCAGAAGGTTCAAAAAACTGTTCGTAATCAGACAATAATCGTAACATCGCTTTTTTGTCGCCTTGATCTTCATAAACATTAAGTAAAGCTGTCACAACCTCTTCATAAAATGACCAGTCATCTGCCTTGTCTGCATAGTCCAACAAATCTTTTAGTTTAGCAATGCAATCTTTTTCTTCTATGCGCATATCTTTATAGAAGAACTTATATGCTCTTGCCAAATTAGAAGACTTTATAGCAGAATATTTCTTAAATATTTCTTCTATTTTTTCTTTCTTTTTATCTGGTTCATTAAAGTGGAGCAAAGAATAGTATTTGCACAATTCCACCCAAGCCTCATTCTTGGAGCTGTCAAATAATTCCAAACTTTTATCAATACATTGTCTTAGCTCTTTGAACATGTCAGAGTCAGTATCGCCTACGCTGTCCATTTGAAAGGTATATATATGTTTTGCTTTCAAATTGTACAAATTATAATCATTTGGGAATTCCTTTATTGCAGCATCGATAAAAGAAAGAGCCGTTTCGGAATCCTCCAATTTATTGTAAGCGTCAATATAAGTCTGTTCTCTTTTGGGATTCAATTCAACTAATTGATCAAAAAAATGCTTAATTTTTATCATTGCATCTTCATCATCTTTCTTCCCGTAAATATCTATTTTTAGAGACAACAGATTAAAAATGTACGCGGTTTTTCGTGTTTCTTCAATATTCTCTTTTTCTATTTCCTCCAAAGCTTTCTGATAATTACCATCAATCAACAAATGATGAAAATTATCCACTTTTTTTCGTTCTTCTTCGGACATAGACTCCAACTTGTTTTTTTTATGAGGATTATTGTTGTTTGAAGTACTGCTTTTTAAGACATCAAATACATCATCTATAATATGACGTTTTACTATTAAACGCAACTTACTGATATCTCGTTTGATAATTGTATCCGTGTTGGTTTTGTCATCAAAATACTTACTGCTTATCATATCAGTAATCAGTTTCTTCTGTCTGCGGCTACTCAATAGGTCATCGTCTATAGGTAAATCACCTTTATTCAGGGTGTTGTTTAGAGAAGCCATCAATTCGTCAAAACCTTCTATTTCGACAAAATAAACCCTATCCTTCCAAAGTAGCTTTCTTAGCTCCTCACTTATGGATTTATCACCCTTACGTATACACCAATATATACCATATTTAAAATAATCTTCTTTCTGTAGAAGCATATTCAATATGTCCATGACGGAACGGTCATTCCCAGCATAACCAATAACTATCAATCCATGATCCTTGGCAAATTCTATGAATTTATTCTTCATATTATCATTGAGCGACTCGGTCTCTCGTAAAGTGCTTTTAATATCATCGAAGAGATAATCACCATGGAGTTTTATTATCTTTGGACGCTTTGATGTGACGGTTATGCTCGAAATAGAAGAATCATGAGCACAGACTATCGGACGCTCCTTTGAATATCGATAAAAAGCCTCGTTCAGCAAATCATCAAAGTTTGTCGTAAAAATAGTATTGACAAAATGCCGCTCAATAATTTTTACCAAATAGGCATAACCGATAGAAGGAGTTTTTCCTTCTATTTCGCGCTCTACAAATATTCGACGTTGACGAGGTAGGTCATATTTCTTTTCAAACAAAGAAGAATATGGATTTCTTTCATCATACCAAGAATACTGATGCTTCCAAAATTCCTCCTTAGTTTCACCATCTTGATGGTCTGCTTCGAATATTGACTTTTTCCACTCCTCTATAAGTTTTTGTCCGGTATTGACGCCAGAAGTAACGGAGCAACCAGATCCTAACAAAAAAGTATAGTTAGGAGTGTCATCACATTTATTTTCCAAGAACTGAGCCAAATCCTTAACAGTTCTTCTTTTATGCCCCAGTTGTTCCAAAACATTGTCCATGTCAAATTCAGTACTCATAGCTATATTTTTTTCAAATTGTTTAAACTAAAGATACTTCTATCAATATTGTGAGCGTTTCAGCTATGATATATTAAGACTCAGAGATAGTTGCTCCTGTGGAAATTCCATCCAACTACATCGCTGTGTCTCAACTTATCGTCTATAAGCCTCCAATGCTATAGAATTTTGGATTTCGTTCTTAAACATGTCCATAAGTTTCAACACATGTTTAGAAATATCTATTGCCTCATTTACGTCAATATCGCCATCATAGGAGAAATCTCCATGCGCAAATTTGTTCCGATACTTAAGAAGTCTTTCGTCAATAAATGGCTTCTCTTGCAAGAATAGCGCATTGTCTAAACCTATGCTAAACATGATTTTAGATAACACACTAAAAGAAAGATTACTTTCTGTACTACACATTTCGTCGACATAGTAAGTAACCTCTCTTAAGTTTCCATTCAGCAAATCCTCATATTGAGAAATAGAATCCCATGCATTCTTTTTACGTTTTTGATCATTCCAAAAATACAGAGAACTTAAAAGCCGAACTGAAAGTTGACTGACTGGCAATGATTGAAACTTCAAAAAGGAAAGGTAATTGATAGAAGTTGTCTTGACAAATCCCTCCCAATGAGAATACGATACTAAAACCAATGATTTTAATATCGGCATTATTTTCTTGGCATTGACATGACTTAAGACAAGACCTTGAAGATTAATAATCTCCCGCTTTCTCCAAGCACTTTCCGCATCTATCTTATCTTGAAGTTCAGATTTCGACCTAATCTTCATAAAAAATCCTTGCCAACTCCAAAGTCTTTCCTAAACGTCCAGAAGCGCTATTTCCGCTCCACGACACATGCTTATCTTCCATATACACCCACATTTCTTTTACTCTTTCTTGCAAATTAAAATTGTTGGGTAAGATACCATTTTTCCATCCTAATCCTATGGCAATAATTTCGAAAGCTCCGATGTTGAATCCTCCCCTATAACGTTTCTTGTCTTTCATGTATTTACAAAACGCTTGATCTGCCAAAGATGCATTTATCTCTTGGAACGTTCTTTTGAATATGGCGATTTCTTTATCCCAATCCATCACTTCTGAGTTGAATAGCTCTACTATTCGATCATCCAAGAAATCACCAAAATCATTAGCCTTCTTGACCTCATCTAAAGTAGAATGCCTTAGACAGATAAAGCGTGTTACCAATTCCAAATCATAACGTTCTTCCTTCTGCCGATCACTAATACTTATAGTATCAACAAAATCATCAAGTTGAGACAATGATGATAAGCGGTTGAACAACTTAGAATTTGTCATTACCATTATGCAATTCCGAACTTCCTGGTCTGTCAAAGCAGTACCGCCTGTGTTCAAGCGTTGGAATAGCTCATATTTGCTACTTTGATCGCTTTCCGTTAACAAAATGTTGAAACTTATCTTTGCACGCTTCAAATATCTTTGCTCAACCGATGAAAAAGAAATGGACTCGTCTACATCATCATATTTCTTACCATTCAAATTTGGCAGCAATTTAGTGCCTTCCAATACCAGGGGATCCATGATGTTTCCATTTTCATCCTTACAAATACCTACAAATTGGAATATTGAAGATAGTCTTTGCAAGCCATCCACAACGTCCCATACACCATCAGACCGTTGAGACACGAAAATGGGAGGTATTGGTATGTTGAGCAATAAAGATTCTATCAAGCGTGTTTTTTGCGAAGATGTCCAACGAAAAAAACGCTGAAACTCTGGATGAATTTCCAGATCTCCATCCTTGTACATATTTATAATCTCTCCAACAGACATATCATAACTATCGGCATGAATGTACTTACGCTTTTCTGTAATATCATTAATTAAAGCCATATTTTTTCCTTTCTTTAGATATCGCCCAGTCGCAATTCAAAAGCTTTGCGACATCTCTTCAGTTATTTGTAAGTCACCAACACTGCGTCCCCCAGTTTTGGGGGCACCGCATCATTTTTTTGGAAAAAGCTATTTTATTATCGTCTTCGGGGTGAAAGAGGGCTTTTAAAGGTAAAAGAGTAAAACGGTAAAAAAGTAAAAAGGGTATAAAGCGCACACGGATTCCACACTATAACACTGATTTCTTTTTAACCACGAATCCAACGAATCTCACGAATACTTTTAAAGGTAAAAAAGTAAAAGAGTAAAAAGGTAAAAAGAGGCTCCCACGGA
>CAVCDC010000066.1:0-15571 GCA_963600865.1 Firmicutes bacterium CAG:103 | reverse complement strand
AAGGAAGAAAAGTCGTCTGACGTATATGCCCTGCGCATCGTGAGAGATTTCATCAAGGAAAGACTGGACGGTGACATAGACAAGTTGCGCAACTTTGACTTGGCGACATTGACGGAAGATGAGAAATATGGAAAAGAGAGCTGGCCGAAGAACGAATTGGCGAAATCCATCATGGCATTGGTGTTCGGAAACGCTTGGCCCAATCTAACCGTAGATTCCATCAATCACTATGAGTATAGCAGCAGTCAGATGGTGAGTTTCCAAAATCTGTTTGGCAGCAACATACTGGACCAGTATTTCAAGGGAATGGAGAAATTCAACCCAAGCGAGAAACAGTTTGAACGAGCATTGCACGTAGCACATCTATTGAACGGCATCGGTAATCTCTGGGTATTGCCCAACAAACTGAACGACAAAGAAACCATGGCAACCTACAAGGACAACCCTAAGTTCCGTGGCTATATGGACAGGTATCTGCAAGCAATGCATGCAGTGACCATGGACGAGAAACGCCCCGACATGCACCTGAAAGGCATTTTTTACAAGAACCGCAAGGTGATGACAGAATACCAAGGTGCAGAAGGTTGGAAACACTTTGTTAACAACATGATGCTGCAAGACTATGTAGATGAAGACTACAAGCCAAAAGAAATATTTGATTACGTCTGGAGCTATATGAAAGACCTCGACAGAGAAAGCTATTTCCAATCGGTGGACAAGTTCTGCACGTTCTGCGAAGAAGCGATACCCAAGCGAGCAGACCAGATGATAAGCAAATTGAAAACGATATTGAATAACAAATAACATACAAACGCATGGCACAAGTAAGAAGACCCATACATGACGATGGCCCGGTAAACGCTGGAGAAAAGCGTTTACTGGACTTTCTTGACTTGAAGTTGCCTGGTAATTACATCATCATTCCTAACCTGAATCTTGCCATAACGGGACAAAACCGTGTGATGAAGTATTGGGAATATGACTGTATTGTAGTGGCACCTCACGCAGTATATCACATAGAGAACAAGGACTGGGGCGGAAACCTTGAAGGTGACGACTGGGCTTGGTTCAGAAGCGGACAGGAAGTAGCCAATCCGCACAAGACTGCTGGACTGAAAAGCCGCATTCTTGCAAGTAAAATCAAGAACCAGCATCCAGATTGGCTGTTTGGACAGATATTGACCGCCGTCACATTGAGCAACCCACAACAGTCAAAGTTCGGCATTGACCCACAGTGCGAATGCTACAACCAGACGTTCACGTTGGGTAATGACCTGATAGAGTTTTTGACTCGTCCAGACCTCATCGGACGTCGAGAAGGACAGATAGCGAATCTACAGAACCAGTTGGCAGACTTGCTGACAGGTCAGTCTGCCGTACACAGAAGAGCAGAAAGAACCTCCATCTTCAACTACCATATAGAAGAGGTGTTGCAGGAGACTGAGGAGTTCACGGAATATCTTTGTGTGCCCCAACTCGTAGCGACGGCTCACTATAAGATACGCGAGTACCCTCTCGACTTTGCAGGAAAGAGTCCAGCAGAGCTGAACAAACTGAAGCTACAGGTACAGAACGCTTATATGGCACAAGAAAAGATTGGCAATTCGCCCTATATTGTCAAGACCGAGTGCCGCATGAACGAAGAGCAGACTTACTATTACGAGATAAGCCGCTATCAAGACGAGAGTACCCTCCGTTCAAAGTTACGCCAAAAGACATTCAAGCAGACAGACAAAATCAGCATCATTCTTGATGTTGCCCATGCCTTGAAGGCTGCACACAATGAGAGCGTATATCATAGAGATGTGCGCCCTGAGAACATCTATGTTTACGAAGGAGGCAAGGCTGCCTTGGCCAATTTCAGAATGGCATGGTTCGTGGAACATTCAGACTTGAATTTCACGATTAACCAGAAGGCAGACATCAACTCACCTTACACCGCCCCAGAACTGTTGGACGGAGACGTTAATTCAGGAAGCGACATCTACGCCCTTGGAATCATCTTCTATGAGTTGATGACTGGTAAGCTACCTTTTGACAACGTGCTGACATTCACCACTGCCCTTGGTGGTGTATTGGCAGAAGACCTATTGCCAAGCAAGGTGTCAAAGGATCTCCCGGCATGGATGGACGAGGTGATAAAGAACACCATCGTTGTTGCCCCCGAGCACCGTTGGCAAGATGCGAGCGAGATGATAGACTTCATCAACAATGCAATAGCTGACGAGGAAAAGGAGACCATAGCCACGATTCACCAAACCCAAGGCAACGGTTCAAACAAGATAGCCTATTTGAAGGACATGAAACCAGGAGTAAAGGTTTCTCCTTCCATGACCCTTCACGAGGTGCTTGGACGTGGTGGCTTTGGACGAGTATTCAAGGTATGGCACGATATACAAAAACGTTCCATGGCCATCAAAATCTTCGAGCGTGATGCTTCTGTGGACAATGCCATCAATGAGTTTGAGGCATTGAATGCTTTGCATCATCCCAACATCGTAAAGTTTATCTTCAATGGACGTACACAGCAAGGATTGTTTTACACCTTGATGGAACTCCTTGAAGGTGACAACCTGCAAGACTACATCAAGGGTGACCTTCGTCTCCCCGTAGATGAGGTTTACAAAATGGCTTCGCAGATATTGGATGCATTGGTGTATATGCAGGAGCAAAATCCGCCAGTGTACCACAGGGACATCAAGCCAAGCAATATCATGTGGCATCAACGCCAGGTATATAAGTTGATAGATTTCAACATCTCTACAACGACAGACGACAAATCGTTTGGCGGCACATTCCCATATATGGCCCCCGACCTTGTGGTCAGCGGCAACAAGATAGATTGGGACAAGTCGGCAGACACGTTTGCACTTGGCATTACGATATACCAGCTTCTCACACACGCCTACCCATGGCCAGGTGGAGCCATGCGCCCAAACATTCACATGGAGCCAACCGACATCCGCAAATATAACGACAAGCTGACGGACGGAATAGCCGATTTCGTAATGAAGGCTATCATAACGGACAAGAACAAGCGTTTCCGTACCGCAAAGGAAATGCAGGATGCGTTGCGTGCCATAGGATTGAAAGGTGTTCTCAAAGATACGACTACATTCTACAGACTTGACAAGAACCAAAATAGAGTGGAACTTGACCCTGTAGATTATCTGAACTCTCTGTACAGCCAAAGTCGCCACGGAAACGGTGGAACAAGAGCAGGAGCTAAGGAGCATGAGTTTGACACCCTTACATATAGCGAGACGAAGCTCGACAAAGAACTTATCAAGGACATAAAAGACTTGAAGTTTAAGCTCATCATCATAACAGGTAATGCCGGTGATGGTAAAACCGCTTTCATCCATCGTATAGAAGGACAAGGCACAAACAAGGTTTCTTTTGAAACCAACAACGGTTCCGAATTTTACCTTAACAACGTGCGGTTTGAATCGAACTATGACGGTTCGCAAGATGAAGCGGAAAAGGCTAACAACGACGTACTTGCAGAATTTCTCAGACCATTCTATGGTTTGGAGGATTATACAAAGGCAAACGAGGGTCGTGTCATCGCCATCAACGAAGGTAGATTGGTAGACTTCCTTTCCACCCAGCCAGAGCTGCGCAAACTTCAAGACAACATTGAGGATTACTTCTATCAAGAAGGTCATGCAGAATTGTTGCCAGGACTCATGGTGATAAACCTCAATTTACGTTCTGTCACAGCAAGAGATGGTTCAACTCCAAGTTTGCTGGCTCAACAAGTAAAGAAGTTGACTCGCCCAGAAATTTGGTCTAAATGTGAAGGTTGCCCAATAGCCGACCGTTGCTTTATCAAGTACAATGTAGATACATTCCAAGATAGTAGTGCCGGCGATGAAGTTATCAACAGACTTGAATGGCTGTTGAGAATCATCATGTACAAGAGAGAACTGCACATCACCATGCGTGATTTGCGTTCGATGATTGCATGGATGCTCACGCGAGACTATTCTTGTGAAGAAGTCAAGCAACTGGTTGAGTATGTACAGACAGAGCAGGTGCCGGAATATTATTGGTTGTACTATTATTTCAACGTAACAGCACCAGTTGTAGGAATGCGTAAGAATTTTATGCTTCCATCATTGGAGTCTAATGACCGCTTGATTAAGCTACTGCGTGAAACCGACGTTGCAGGAGTGGCATTGCCGTCATACGACCGTGATTTGTATTTTACAATGAAACAGCCCAACAACTACCTTATCTTCAGCGACCGCACACGGAACCTGTTGAAAAGCTTCAATGACCACAATGTCTTGATACCTGCCTACGAGATTAAAAGCAATGATGCGAGATTTCAGGCAACATTCAGGCACAAGACCTATATCCGTCATCAGTATTTCGAGGGTAAGATGGATTTCCGCAGACGCTTGCCATATAGATATGCAGGAATGTTTGAGGACCAGTTGAAGCAAGAGAAAGAAGAAGCATTAAAGGAGACTATGCAGGATTTGGCGCGTGCGATTTCTGCAAGTGAAGGTTGCGACAATACGGAACTGACCAATGGTTATCTTCTTTTGGCAAGTTCTAACGTAGGCGACCCAATATCCAAGAGTTACCGACGCTTCCCACTTGATGAGTTTGAGCTGTTTGTCAACAAGACAGAACACCTGACCAAATACATCGAGTATGAGAGCGACAGTCTGACTTTCCGTCACAAAACGGACAAGTTCATACAGTTGACCGTGAGCCTTGACCTGTTTGAAATGTTGCAATACATCCGTGCAGGTTTCAGCCCATCAGTCAATGACCTCAGAGGCCGCTTCATAGAATTGCAAATATTCAAGAATTTGCTGGAAGCAAAGACATACTCCGAGATTCTTGTCACCAAGAACAATCGTAAGTTCACGATGATTCATTTGGATGACAACAAGCACATAGTTATTGAACCACTTAACGCATAAGGAGAAAGACTATGATTCTAAAAATCAAAAAAGGAAGCGTTACAGCGTTCATGAACAAAGATATACTCTTTGTGGATGCCAAATCCGTAAGATTAGACCGTGTACTGACCAATCTTTTTGTCAAGATGTACACGGATGGATGTCCTGTGACCCTTTCCTATCGCAAGGAATATACAATAGATGTCCTGAAAGACAACATGGGCAAGCTCGAAGACATGGGCTATTTCCATGGAGTAAAAGATAATCCTGAGGGTGTTGAAGATTGGCTCCGCAGTTCCATGTTGGAGTTGGTAAACCGTGGCAACATCATAAAAGAACACGTGTCGACTTTAAAGCCCTTGCACATTCTCAGTTTCCGTGTCCAAAACAACAAGTATTGCCGTGACTATCGCGCATCAGACCAACTATATCTCATGCTCAAAAGCAATCCAGAAGTAATGAATGGATTGGTGAAATATCTGAGCAAAGGATGGGACAAAAGTACTGGAGAAATTGTTGTCCAAGAAAACTTGGATGTAGATACAACGGGCATACTGTACATCACAAAGCCATTGAGGGAGAAGAAGAATATGAACAAGGAAATCGACAAAGTTCCTCTTCCTTTCCTAAAAAAGCAAGCCAGTCTTTTCAATGACGATATTAGACGACTTCTTATTTATAAGGAGAAACTGCCTCGTGCGGTATTTATCGACTATCTCCGCATTTTATGCGGACTACATCTTGCACTCTACACATTGAAAGTGGTGTATCTGTTGCCTAAGATGGTAAAAGCTGGAAAACGTGAAATAGAAGATGACTGGTCTATGATTGTGGATTTGACCGACAATCTTGACAGTTCGGTTTCACAGTATGCTTGTAAGGACATGGAGAGAATCGAGAATTGCATGGTTCCTTATATTCGCTCCACTTATATGGTTGACCTTGTGCAAGAACAAAAGGGATGCGATGTTGACGAGGCACTCCGCACCTTGAAAGAAGAAGCCGACGAGCAAGAATACTACAAGTTCGTGCTGAATGGCATCAAAAAGAGTCTTCCCGAAAAAGACGAAAAGGAATTTGATCAAGATGACTTGGCGGAAATGCTTGCATATTTCCCCGAGGGGGATTATCTCGATATGCTCGTTCATGTGCTTGAAAAGTCTAACTTGGGCAACCGCCAACATGGTTTCCTGCACGATTTTATAGATGCAGTGTCTATGAAGAACTCTTCGTCTATGCTGTTGGCTGACAGCCGTTCCAAGCGTCATCCACGAAGAGGTGCCATAGGGTCTAAACTATTGGAGACGTTGGTTCAGTTGCTTGTGCTCCGCCAAAAAGAAGACGGCACCTACGAGACACGTTCGCTTTCTATTGATGAATTGGCAAGTGCTATTCGTGAACGTTACGGGCTTATAATCAATGGTGTTGGAGAAGAGCGATTTGCTGATGCTGATGTGGAAATGAATTCCGCATTCCGCATCAACATGGATGCATTCAAGAACAAGCTTCGCCAGATTGGTTTCTATACCGACATGAGTGATGCATGCATCCTTCAAAAGATTCGTCCACGTTATAAATTGGAAGACTAATGGAAAATATCAAGACATTATACTATGAGCGTTTCATACAGCATATTGTAGAATCGTACTCATCCAAATTAAAAGCTGCCAAGCCTGGTCATTGTATGAAGATTACAGGCTTGGCCATGAAAGAGTTGCGTGTGCTTCTCCCATTGCTCCGTCCAATCAATCAGGACATGGAAGTGTACATCCTTTCCGAGGATGAAAAAGGTGAAGATTTTATTCATGCAACGAAACTTATCGAACTGCGCAACAATCCAGAGAAAGCTGTGCTCATCCTTGTTCCATCCAACAGCAGAACATCCGCTGAGGATTCTTACGGAGATGCTACCTTCCAGAATTTGTCCGCCGCAGATTTGCAGGAATCGTTTGTACGAAAACTTATAAGCGAATTGCCTGAGGAAAAGGAATACTTGTGGAACCAAATTATGGAACTTGTGAAGGAGCTAAACCCTTCTCGGACTACGATAACCAACTATCTGTTGTATATAGAGCTAAATCAATATACAGAAGAGTCTTGGGGTAATGGATTGTTCCTATTTG
Organism: Firmicutes bacterium CAG:103; assembly: GCA_963600865.1. GTDB lineage: Bacteria > Bacteroidota > Bacteroidia > Bacteroidales > Bacteroidaceae > Prevotella. The sequence continues at coordinate 8,529 of CAVCDC010000066.1, read as the reverse complement.
GTATGCTTCCAGATAAAGACCTTGTAAAAGACGATTCTTCGATTCGCAGACGATTCATGATAAATCTTGAGAAGGTGTCCGCAATTCTATCTGACTTTTCCATGCCCGCTGCAGACCGCATCGCAGAACTGCCGTTGCAGAAAAATTCCATACAAAAGGATTTGATGGCGTACCTGTCTAACGAGTCTGGAATTGATGACAACATCGCTTTGTTTGAAAACATAGTGGAAAAGCATCAGGAATTCAACTATGCGTCAATGCCATGGGTATTGCCTGGCGATGGTGGTCCTGTGAAAGTCGTTGTGGATCTTGACCTTGGGAAAGACCCCAAGAAAGAACTTGTTAGAGACCCTGAGACAGGCGACTTTGTTCTTAGCATTCCAAACGAGAAGAAAAGTAAGGTAAAGTTTACAATAACAACAGACCCTTCACCCAAAGACAATCCGGACATCTGCTCATTTGAAATCGCCCTTGTCAATATTGATGACTTTACGGAAGTCGGCATTTTAAAGAAAGCCAAGGTTGGAACGAATAAACGTGCCAGCCGCAAGTTGTCGTATAATATACCCAATGGTATGTTTGACGATGGCGAATATATGCTGCGTGTTCGTGCATTGGATGAGAATGGCATCGTCCTCGACATGAAAAAAGAGTTCAAGGAAGCTCGTGTTCAGGCAGCATGGCAAGAAGCCTCTGAACAAAATCCAAATTTGCAGATTGAGCAATACAGACTTGAAAATCATGTGGCATACTGCAATGAATCGGATGTGTTCACGATTGACAATACAGGAGATATTGAAATTGAAGGGGAAGTTGATAAACGTGCAAAAGTAAATAGCATTACCCAAGCCATCATACACTACCGTAGTATGCACTTGTCCAAAGACGAAGACCTTGACATACCCAATGAAGGCGTTGACAGAAATGCGTGGGTTGATGGCACGCTAAACAGTACATACCAATTTGATTTTGGACCAGCATACGCATATCAAATTCAACTGTCAAAGAAATTGATACAGTTGGAGAAAGCCTTTCTGGATAATGCCGACTCGTTGGGACACGTAGAAGCATTTTTGAGTGGAAATCCTACCGACGCATCACTTTTGGATCCTACAGATACAGCAAGAAGACAACCGAAATTCGTTCCTGCTGAAGAAATTGATGTACCAGACGAATTAAGTTCATGTCGTGCAGATTTGTTCCAGCTGATAAAGGAATCTGTTGAGAAAAATAGTGGTTTGACATGCACCTTGGATTTCACTCAAAACATGGGTGTTATCAAAAACTATTTGTCTGAATATGAGCAATGGCTACGCAATATGCAGGATAAGGATTTGAGCGAAAATCAGATTGTCAGCCTCCAGAACCTTGATACGGTAAAGCTTACCGTGGAAATGCCTGATGGCAGCAAGACAGACATAAAGATGATAGCTCCTTTGCATCCGCTGCGCTTGGCATGGATGGTAAATCTGTATGAGCTTTATGAGGACTGGGAAGACAAGACTCAGGAAAATCCCAAGTATCGCAAAACTTGGTTCAGAAAGCTGGACAAACTTTTCCAAGGGAAAATTCCTATGGATATTGCGCCCCTTGTGCTAAGCGACAGCTCTTTGCAGGAGGCGTACCAGTACATTGGAGAACTGACTTTTGGCTGGGGGACATACGCCAGACCTACTTTTGGTCAAGAAGAAGCATTCGCCTCTGGGTATCGTCAGTTAAAGTCATATACAGCTATGTTGCTCAACGTAGCTCGTGAAAAGCGTATCGATAGTGACGTAAGTTTGGATTTGGTTGTACGCCACATCTACAACTATGCATTGTCTCATCCTTATACGGACAAGTTGGTTATCAACTTGTTTAATGCAGGTGATGCCGCCATTTTTGCGAAAGCCCTCGTCGATGTTGAAAAAATCGGATTAGGCGAAGCGTTGACATACGAGATACGGCTATTCTCAGATGACAATATGTTGCAGTCAGGCGAATCATTGAAAGATTTGCTTGCGCCAGATACAGCTACGGCTCCAGAGGCAGAGGTGTTCTCACAGGCTTCAGCCAACAGACTTTTCCCGAAGTTACGCTTCTCTTTGAACAAGATTAGCGACTTTATCAACGACCATGACAAGTATCAGGCACATTTGTCTTTCATGGTAAATCCATTCGCTGTTCACACAGAATTGGTGCGTCCAGATGAATTAAGCCGTTCATTCTATTTGAATGGCACTATCTGTCGTGATGTTGTCAGCGCATCTCAGGAAGGCAAGTCTTTTGTGTGGAACAGATACTACTCTAACAAAATTATGCCTAACCCGGTATCGGAGTCGGCAAATTTGGAAGTGGGATTGTTTGCGCGTATTCAAGAGACAACTGGAAAACTGCTCTCGTCAACATTGGAAGAGTCTGTTCCTGCGACAACACTGAGACTAAAAGAGAATGATATGATGCTGCTGTCATTTATACATGACAGTAGCGACTGGGTTGTCACGTTCGACAAGAACATGGGGCCTGAGTTCTATGATTTACCTTGCCTTGGAGAGAATGACATTCCATATCTCCTTGATTATGTGCCAGGAGAGGAAGCTACAGGCGTGTCTTCATATCTGACCACTAAGCCAACAAGTGAAATCAATGCATTGATGATTCCGCTCTTCCATGAATATGGTATCAATCTCGAAAGATATGAGAATTTCAAACAGATACTGGAGGATGTTCGTTCGGTAAGTAGTTCGCTAATCATGCAAGTGAACGCAACCTCTCGCAAGGGCTTTGAGGTGATAGGCACCACTTTATGCAAACGTTTCTTGGAAAAGAAACATATTACGAAAGAGTCTTTCCTTATCCCTATAGATCTTCACAAGGAACTGTTTGTGGGTTTGGATAATGAGAACAAGGAGCGCGCCGACAACTTGGTTGTGAAAATAGACCCAGCCAAAAAAGAGATACTGTTCACGGTAGTAGAGATTAAGTGTCGTAACGCTCACTACAATGCAGAAGAACTACATGCCAAGATTGTAAATCAGATAGAGAACACCATCTATGCGCTCCGCTCTCATTTTGAGATTGCGGTTGATGGCTATGACCGTCTTGATAGAGAGCTCAAAACGATTGAACTTAAATCGTTCTTGGAGTTTTACATTCGCCGTTCGATGCGTTACGGACAGTTGAATCCAGAAGTTGCTCACGAATACCTTCTATTCTTGAGCAAGCTGGCTGATGGCTATACTATCCGTTTCAAGCAACTTGGCGTTATCTTTGATTTCACTCAACAAGAGCGACAGAAGAAGAATTACTACGGCGATGCTCTTATTTATACCATGGGTGAGCCTGTCATTGGTGACATCTTGAATACGGATGCAACACTTAACACCCAGGTGCTCGAAGCTATGGACAAAGATTTTGTCAATTTCTTTGAGCCGACCTTTGCTTTTCAAAAAGAGAAGGAGGCTGTCCAACTTCCAATAGAGGATGTGACACCTGTTGTGCCTAAAGACGAACATCAGCCACAAGATGATTCTGAATACGAAATCATCATCCCCAAGAATCCTGTTGTTCAACAAGAGAAAAAAGAAGAGACGAACTCTGTAACGAATCAGCCGTCGGTTTCATTCACCCCAAATATTGAGGAAGAACCTAAAACGGAGATAAAAGAAAGTTCTGACAAGACAGAAGTGAAGCCCATCGATGTGACTCCATCCAACCCGGTTGTACCTACGTCACAACCCAAAGAAGAACCTATTGACCCCAATTATAAGGAGCCAACTTGTGATGTCATCATCGGCAAAAATTCAGAAAGTCCTCAGTTCGGAATCCTTGGTAAGATGATAAGCAACGGACGAGTAATAGGGTTGGATTTGAACGAATGTAACACCATCAGTCTCTTTGGTGTACAGGGTGCTGGCAAGAGTTATACGATAGGTTCTATCACAGAGATGGTACTTCGTCAATTCTCTAATGTAAACAAACTGCCGGCACCAATGGCCAGTGTCATCTTCCATTATAGCGACAGTATGGACTATGCGCCAGAGTTTACATCGATGGTATATCCAAATGACGAAGCAGGACAACTGGCTAAACTCAAAGCTGAATATGGGGCAGAACCAGGCAGCATCAAAGATGTAGTCCTGCTGACTCCAGAAAGTCAAGTTGAGACTCGCAAGGCAGAATATCCAGATATAGAGGTTCACAGAATCGGTTTCGACTCGTCTGAGTTGGCAGTGCGTGATTGGATGTTCCTTTTGGGAGCGATGGGCAACGATTCTACCTACATCAAGGAACTCAAGCAGATTATGAAGGCGTGCCGTCACAACATGAGTCTGCAAAACATCCGTAATGGTGTTGCAGAAAGTGACCACATGAGTTCTTCTCAGCGTTCTCTGGCAGAACAGAAACTGGATTTTGCCGAAGAGTATATCACAGACGGCAACAAACTTCAGCAGTATCTGAAACCAGGTCGCCTAATCATCGTTGACCTACGCGATGAATTCATTGAGAAGGATGAGGCACTCGGCTTGTTTGTTGTGATGTTGAACATATTCTCATCCGTCATGCAGGTGGATGGTAGATTGTTTAACAAGTTCATAGTCTTTGACGAAGCTCATAAGTATATGAACAACAAGGAACTTGTAGGTTCAATCACAACAGCCATCAGAGAGATGCGCCACAAGGGTGTGTCTATAATGATTGCAAGTCAAGACCCAATGAGTCTTCCGACAGAGATTATCGAGTTGAGTTCCATCGTGGTGATGCACAGGTTTAGTTCTCCTGCATGGGTGAAGCACGTTCAAAAAGCGATAACTCCCTTGCAGACACTGACTGCTACGGAAATGGCAGGACTCGGTTCTGGCGAAGCGTTCCTCTGGGCAAACAAGGCATCGGATAAGATGATTACGCAACGCCCAATAAAAATTAGTATTCGTCCGCGTGTAACTAAACATGGTGGAGAAACTATACAAGCTGTTAAATAATGAAGTATTTTGAATATACGAACAAAGGCAACCGTGAGGAGAACCAGGACTACATTGTCCATGGTTCTCTTCCCGAGAACTCTGACATATTCGTAGTGGCAGACGGAATGGGCGGCTATAGCGATGGCGCAGTGGCTGCAAAAATCGTTTCCGATGCCATTATTGATTTCGTGGAATTAAACTTTAAGCAACTCAACGCATTTGAAATTCTCAGAGAAGCAATATCTTTTGCAAATGACACATTGATGCTAAAACGTATCGCATCAACCAACCAGAAAATGGGATGCGTAATCACGGTACTGCTCTTGACTGGAGGATATGCATATTTTACATGGCTCGGCGACAGTCGGATATATATGTATAGGAACGGACAGGAAGTTTACAGAACAGAAGACCATTCTGTTGTAAACGAACTCGCAAAGATTAAAACTCTTAGCGCAGATAGTTATGAGAAGTATTCATCAATTGTGACAAAATCAATTATGGGTGAAAGTCCTGTGGATGAAGCACCGATAAGAAAGATTGCTGTAGAAAACGGGGACATTTTCGTTCTATGCACAGATGGCTTTCACAAAGAGCTGGATATGATGTATGCTATAAATTACGACGAGTCCAAGAAAGATGCCTTGGAGCACAAAGCATCCACAATCTCTGACAATTTCTCGTTTATAAAAATCGAAATATGATACTCAATGAAGAAATTATAAAGCAGATAAAGACCAAGTCGGGATTGTTGCTCGAACAAGCCAAAGACATTAGTGTCTTGGCTGACAAAATATTCGCCGATACAGGAAGAAACATCGGAGTAACAACTCTCAAACGACTTTTTGGAACCATCAATGATAGCCGAAAGACTAACGAGTACACATTAAATACGATAGCAATGTATCTCGGTTATGCCACATGGCAAAAGTACACCGAGACTAATAGCATAGATAGTGTATGGAACTTTAGTGAAGATGAAACTTATCACTTACAAGAGTTGGCTATAGGAGCCAATGTTTGTGTGGAATATCTGAATCGCGAAGTGTCCTTTGTTGTTATACAGCAAGATGGCATAAACGTCCTTGAAGTTGTCTCTGCAAAAAATAGTAGCTTACAAAAAGGAGACATTCTGTATGTCCACAAAATTAGTGTCGGCAAAATTTTACAAGCGGACAAAGTAATCCGTGGTAAGAACATCGGAAACTATAAAACCAATGGAGAGGTGTTTGAGGTACACGTGACAAATGCTTGAAACCTGAAATAGCCGCCTGACAAAACAGACGGCTATTTCTATATAAGGACAACTTTTATTCTTCAATCTTACCATTACGGTAGGCAACAACCCACCATTCTCCAGACTTGGAAACAGAACCACGTGAAGCTACGCTTCCAGAATAGACATTAAATGCAGAACCGCTATAGTGGTTCTCGGATGAAGACCACCAATAATTATGACGAGCAATGGGAGTGCCTTTATATGACTGTGATTGCGCATAAGAACGAATCTCATTCTCTGAAGGAAGATACCACTCCATGTTATGCTCTGGATCGTGATTCATCTCTATGCAAAAAGCAAAGGCAGGATAGTTCTTGTACGAGTCTTTTCCACCAGTTGTCTTTTCGAGGTTGTAAACGAGCTTTGTCATTTCCAAGCCGCTCAAATCTTTATCGCTCAATGCCTTGTCTTGATATATGGCACTGGAATTAGCCCAAGCCAAACGAGTATCGCTAAATGGATTTCTTGCTTGAGTAACACATACCGTTCCTATGATTTGTCCTTTTACTGCAACACATATAGTGTCAAAACGGTGTCCTGATGTCGTTGTGTTATTTTCCTCCACATCAAAAAGAATTTTGTTTCCAGACAAACGTATATTATTTATCCATGACACACCTTTCTTCAGTTTTACAACAGCTCCTTCGTTTTCTACATCACGCGACAATGTTACAGTTTCTGCGGAAGACCGATAATTCAGACTTACGTTGTCGATAGAAGCCAAAGGCTTAACTTGCGCACTAATGTCATCATCGGATGACGATGAAGAACATGAAACGATGGAGCCTATGGAAAATAGTAGTACTCCAACTGGCAATAGCTTGGATAATTGTTTCATTCTCAATTTATTTACTGGTATCTTCTAATAATTTGTCCACACTGAATGTAAACGTGTAATCATTTTGAACGTTCTCTATCATTATTGGCATCATTACTGTCAAAGTTTTGCCAACATAAGTTGGAGCCATGGTAGCTTTTGACGCAGCGTCATTGTAAACGCAGGGGATGAGGTACTTCTCTCTCCAACCACCATACTGTCCTGAGACGTAATAAACATTGTCTGTTGGAAGGAGAATGTCAGAAAGACTCGCTCCCTTTGGAACAGTAGATGCAGGTTGGCTGTTATTGCGTTCTGTGTATTTTACTCCTGCGTGCATAACTCGTCCAGTCTTACCATTATAGTCAACATAACTTATGTCATCCCAATTAACTTTCAATGTGTGACCCGACTTATTGGTAAGATCAAAGTTAAACTGCTTTGGGCTGACATACCACACGATATTGATGTAGTCATCTTCATAACGATACTTGTTGGTAGTACCATCTTGGAAGTTCACGACCTTGGTCTCGCCAAACTGCTGTTTTGCGTTTGCAGGGCTTTCAACACTCTTCAAACCTACAGAATAGGTTGCGACGTAACTCTTAAATGCGCCGCATGATGTCATCATAGCTGTCATTGCAGCCAAGACAACAAAGTTTGATAGTCTTTTTATCATAGCTTTTGTATTTAAAATAATTTTCTGGTGCAAAGTTACGCCTAATTTATTGAAAATGAGCGAAAAGGCGCAAACGTGGACAAACATGGACAACAAGAGACTCTCTGCGATAAAGCAACTTACATTTTATTTGAAGCATACTCCAACATCGCCATGGGGTTGAAAGGCTTGCCTTTGTACTTGGCTGTGATATGAAGATGCTCGCCCGTACTGCGACCTGTGGTGCCAGTGATGCCAACAGGGAGACCGGCGATGACGGACTGGGCTTGGTTGACGAGGATTCGGGAGAGGTGGCAGTAGCTGATGCGGAAGTCGCCGTGACGGAGGGTGACGAAGTTGCCGGAACGAGGGTCGTAGCCTACTTTTTCTACTGTGCCATCGAACATGGCATAGACAAGGGCGTTATGGGCAGCGAGGTCGATGCCGTTGTGCAGGGTACGCTTGCCTGTGAATGGATCGGTGCGATAGCCAAAGGGTGATGTGATTTTGATATTGCGGAGCGGATAGGTCATGGAAATGTGACTTGTCCGCTCCGCTTGTTTTATGGTGTCGGGATGCTCGGATGGGTGTTCGGGCATACTGACATGAGAGGTGTCGCTTTCGGGCGATGCCTCTTTGTCGTTTATGGCGGTGATGCGGTAACGTGGCGCATGACCGCTGACGGTGTTGAACTGGGCACATGATGCCAATGGTAATAGCGTCAGTGCCAGTAGCAGAAGAAGGATTTTTGCTTTCATGAGTGCAAAGGTACGGTGATGGATGGGATGTCTTTGCAAGACAAGCATGAGAGAGGGCTTCTTATAACATCAAA
>CAVCDC010000065.1:0-15676 GCA_963600865.1 Firmicutes bacterium CAG:103 | reverse complement strand
AACAAGTCTGCGTAAGGCTCGGTTGGATAAAGGGTTGGGGCAGCTGAATAGTTACCAAGGTAGAGAGTCTAAATTATTCTTTATTTCTAAAGCTGGAAGTGTAATCCGTACTTCTTTTTCTTGTCTGCCATTTGTTAACTGAAAAGATATTTTTCGTTCTGTAGCCCCTAAATTGCGATATGGTAAAAAATGATATTCTACAGTTTTGTCATTCTCGTATATCTTATTTATCGTGCCATATTCGTGCAGTAATTCTTCATTTTCTAATTTAGGTGACTTGGGACTTCCCTTCGCATAGATGCAGATTTTTGGAGGCATACAACCTATATGAACAACATTTTGAGGGTTTCTTGCCTTGTCTATATTTATATTTTCTCCATATATGTTATAATAGAAAAAAGTCATATTCTTTTCATATGTACTCTCAATATCCAATATGGGTCTAACGTAACATTTGGAATTGTTGACATTCTCTTCCATGCTTACAGTTTCAGAAGAGATTTTTATCATTTTACCATCACTTGTTGAATAGCATGCAAAACCATTGTCCAAAGGAAAGATGACCGTAGTTTTATAATGTTCCCTCTCCCACCAATCTTCCTCGTCAATGTCTGTTACTTTCTTTATGGAAGAACTTTTTCCAATGAATTTGTACATGACCACAAGTTTGTCGTGCGTGTATTCATATCTAAATGCATATCTGTCTGGATTTTCGCTTGAGTTTTTCTCAAGAGTGTTCTTGAAGCGTAAGGCATAAATAACATTTTTACCTTTAAAAGAATAGTCGGAATAGTATGTCTGTGATACATTTGAACCAATTTTAAGGGTCTCTTGATTATTGTAAATTTTACCCGATTTGTTGAACATTGGATACTTGTCCTTTTCATTCTTATAAGATGGCACATAAAATGTCAATTCTTCGGATGTTGGTAGTCGATATATGGAATCTCCGATTTCCCAATTCATGTTAGCCTTAGGGATAAGCAAAACAGATTCTATGCAATTCGTAGCATTGATACTATTCATGTCTTTTGAAAGATTATTCTTCGAAAAGAGTTCAGGAATGTTTTTCTTCATCTGCTCCTTTTTTAAGTTTTCTGCACGCATCGCATCGTTGTCGCATAAATCATTAATATATGTCTTGCTGTCCTGTACAACACATGTTATCTGTGCCTTAGCTGCAAGAATATTCAGAAAAAGGAACAAATATAATGTAAATTTATAGCTCTGCATTTACTAATTGAGTTTAATTGCATTCAACTTGGTGTAGTTCTTTATGATCATGTTTACAAAACCATAGTAGTCGTCGGCTGAGATTTTTGTATTCTTTCCATTTTGTAGTTTGAAATATTTGCCATTCGCAAACTCATAATTCTCTTGAGTTAAGTCTTCAACCATTTCCCCACCACTCTTTTTAAGCCATATGGCTTTACCTTCCGTTTGTTTTTCATTGCCTGAAACAATGAAAAGTCCTTTGCCGCGCAACCATACCCATTCCAAAACAGGCTCATTGTATATCATGGATACTTTACCGTTATCAACACCGTAAGCAATCATGTGATCATTTTTATTAGCGAACACCTCGTTGACACCATCTTGGTCAATATCAATCTTGAAATACTCCTTTATACCCATTTCTGGATGATTTTTGGAAAAAGCCTTTAATGAATCAACTTCAATGCTTTCCATTTCATGACCATTGGTAACCCTATCTGCAATTTTTGCCGAGTTGTCATTTGAAGAGAAAACGAAATAAAAAATAACACATGCCGCTATAACAATCGCACCAAGCAAGCCTATGTACAATTTCTTTTTGCTGGCAGTTGCAGGTTCACTCATATCCTCTTCATTAAAAGCACCTTGTAGTTCTTCTGCCACTTCTACAGAATTAACATCCATAGGTTCCTGCTCTTCCATCACTGCGAGTGATTTTTTTAGCAAAGCATCATCGAGCTTTTTATCGGACTCACTGAGAATTTGATCTTGTTCTAATGCATCTGTCTTCTCTTTGTCGCTGATAATTGAGTTGTCAGATTCTTCTTTTGATAAAGAATTGACTTGCTCTGATTGTATAGGTAAGATTGGCTGAATTGGTTGAATATTTTGTTCCTGCTGTGGTTGAGGTTGGACTGGTTGAACCTGAACTGGCTGAACTTGAACTGGCTGAGCTTGAGCTGGTTGTGCTTGAATAGGTCTTGCCTGGATAGGTCTTGCCTTGACAGGGCGAGCTTGGATAGGATGAGCTTGGACTGATGGACGTGGATTGTCATTGTTGGTAGGAATGTCTATAACCAATGATATATTGGCGACTGCAACCATCATGCTGCAATAAGGGCAATTTACTTGATCGCTATTTGCGTTTAATGGAGATGTAAATTTGTTGTTACATCTTGGACATGTATATTCGAAAATCATTTTATAATGTTTTAATCTGTAAAATTCATTAGTGAATCATTGCTTGCTCTTTGTTTCTGAGCTATTTTCTTGATTTACTTGCTCTTTAGCTTTGTTAGGTACTTTTGCCGTTTGAGAACTATTTGTTTTTACTTGCTCTTTTTCATCCAACTTTTTACCTGCGGTTTCCTTTTCCTCTACGGCATCTTTCTTCCCTACTGTGGTTTCCTTTTCCTTTACGGTTTCTTTCTTGTCTGTAGTAGGCTTTTGTATAGAAACCTTGTTCGGACGTTCATTTTGTCTCTTTACGTTAGCTTCTCTAACTGAGTTTTTAGTTGACGTTTCATCAATGTCTTCCATTTGACATTCATCTTCGCTAATTGGAGCACGATATTCCGTTTCCTGTTCGTCATCGAATTTGTTTCCCAAAATAAATCCGATACAGAAAACTAAAATAGTATAAAGAAATCCACAGATAATTTTCTTTCCAAGTGAATCTCGTTTAATATTTTCTGCTGATCTGAAGACTTGAGACCGCATGTTAATGGTTATAGTCTTGTTCCCCGAGATGTCGTGTATGCCACAATAGTTGACATAGCCTGATTTGATGACTTCAACTTTTGCAGACATAGCCGTTTGCTCTGGGATTTCGAGAGGATGATCCTCCAAAAGGAGTTGACCATTAACGAATATTTGGGGGGCAATCAGATTTTGACCTTTACAAACAACTCTGAACATATCGAATGGGATAATCTTTCTCCATGGCACATTACCAGTGATGCTAAATACCTGTCTTGGCTGAGTTACAGAGATATTCGTAATGACCTCTGCATATCCAGGACGACGGAGTCGCAAAGTTACCTTCGAACCACATAGAACCTTCAAAGGCAAATCTGAAAAGCGAGTATTACCTACAAAAATCTCTGTTCCACCTTTTAATTCACCCTGAGGGGGAAATAAAAGCGCAGTCCTTTCGATTCGATTATGTGACAAATCCGTCATTTGTGAGAGTGTCGTTTCTGGAATAGCATTTCGAGTGTTTATGTCTATAAAGAATACTGTCTGATACTTTTTATAGTACGGCTGGTCAATACCTTTTTCTAAAAGGCTACCAAGATAAACATAGTCTGTATTCTGACCATAAAGGAAATAAGCTATTTGTTGAGTCTTTTCGACATGGTTGTATTCTATAAATGGTATGTCTTGATAATAATTATTCAGAAGTGGAGCAAGGTTGCTATAATTGTCTGTTCCATTCAGCATGTCTTGCTGAGCCAACGAAACAAGATTGACGAAGTCTTTGGGATTGACGCGGATAGTTATTGGTATGAAAATCCAAATAGCTTCATAGTCTCCACTGCGTCCTACGTCAAGAGGACGCACAATCGTAAAGAATACACCCGACTCGTTAGAATTGAGGGCGTAGAACAAATTACAAAGATGCAATTTGTTAATATAATTCCGCATGTCATAAGTCTTGCGATACCATTCCCCCTTATTCGTTATGTAGATGTCATGAAGACCACCTTGGGCCTTCTGTACTAATAATTCTATTTTGCTCATGACAATTTAAATAAATCTTTTATCATTTGAAAGAAACTTTTTTCCTGAGTATATGAATAGTGGATAAGCATATTCACTATCTTTGATGCAGCCGTAGAATCGAAACGACAATAATCCTTGAAACACACATCGCCTATAGAGAAAGGTATGATGTTTACGTTTCCGTGGTTGATTTTTTTCTCTTTGACTATTCTCAACAAATTGTTATAGAATCCGCGATAGTTTTTTGTCATATACTTCTTGAGATGTTCCTCAAGAGAACCTTCGTATTTTGCTTTATCCACTTTTGACATCAAAATATATATCGCATCGGTATTTTTATCAAATAATCCCATGCGATAGAGGTGGGAAGCTGCCGCACTGAGATATTCGGCTTGTGGGAGTCCTTCATATACCACCCCCGCTGCGCCATACTCTATGACGAAGAAATGCAACTTTTTGTTATTCGAACAATTTGTTGACAGAATGTTGTGGAGTGTGTCCAATGCCATTTGCTGTTCTTCCCGAAGTTGTTCTCCTGCATCCTGCATAAACATGCAAGTGAAAAGTTCTCCCGCCATATCAATACACGCCACGTTATGTATATATCCCTTGTAATCTTCCAGTTCAAATCGCATTTCATATGTCGCTGTCACAGGAGTACCTCCTGGTAGCCTGCAAATTTTATCTTTAGTAAATACGTTTGACAACCTATTCATATAACCAAATCCTTGGCAACTGTTGTCGGGAATCATACTTTTTGCGCTTGCTCCACTTTTAGCCGCACTAAGTATGGCTCCCAAAGCACATGTTTTGCCTGAAGATGGTATTCCCCAAAAATACACCTCCGTACAAGGTTCTGCTATATATTCAAGTTGACGTGCTGATTCAAAGTTCTTGGTCGGAGTGCCGCTAAGCATTTTGTTTATAAATTCTTCATCAATACCGCATTTACTTAAATCTGAACGACTGAGTATTCCATTGTGAATAATATCATTACATGCGGCTGAAGACAGAATGTTATGGTCAGATGTTATGACATCTATAAGGGTTTGAAGTGATATCGTTCCGTTTTTGACCAGTTCAACAATAGTCCTGCTTACTTCGTCGGCAGAATTTGCTTGATGTATGAGAGCTTTTAAGATTGCCGCGGACTGTTTTTGTGTACTCTCACTATTTTTGAGTCGAGTTATAGTCTTGTTTAACTCAAATTCGTGAGAACTACCAGGATATTTCTTTTTGAAGTTCTCAAGTAATTCAAGATTGTCGGAGTCCTTTATGAGCTTCCATTCTTCATCTTCCGTATCTATTTCGTACTCAGATGTCGCCTCTGAATCAGATTCTGTAAGACTAATGCTCTCAAGTTTCTTTTTGCGTTGGCGAACAGCATCAAGATGAGATGTGCTTCCCATTGGATATTTGTTGAGGAAATCTTGCAAGTCAGATATTGTTCCAGAAGTCATAACTGACTTAAAATCTATATCCTCGCCACAGGAAAGTATGTCCTCTACGTCAATCTTCATTTTGGCAGTAAAGTCACCGTCCGTATCATTGCAAAGCTCGTCAAGGGTGACAATTCCTTTTTGGATGTACTCTGCCAATTCTTTGGCTGAGTATTCTGTTACATTATTAAGTATTGCTTTCTTTTTAGGCATTTTGATATATTTGTTTATTATTATTTTTCTTCTTATAGATCAATTCCACCTTTCTGTAGATAACGAGAACTGTGAATGGAATAGTTGCGTCCATGATTGTAAATTTTGATTTGGGCTATTGGTATGTCTTGCCCTTTTATAATTGGATGAGGAATATCATATGTCCACAACTTGCCATTGAATACAACCTCGGCCTTTGCACCAGTGTTGTCTCCGCCATCGTAGTTCCTTATAAATAGTGTATAGGTTCCATCAGCTACTTTTGACGGGTCTGTCCAAACAATGTTTTCGACACCCACATTCGTTGGGCGTATGTCGTCGACATCAAGTTCTCCAGACATTGCTGTCGGTTCTCCTTTGTATGTGTTATAACTTATTTCCACGTTGTCTGGTTGCACTGCATGGGCGTCTAAATCAACAATGTCTGAGCCTTGCTCATTCCATATCACAGAGAAACGCATAAAGGCATTGACATTGCCACCTCTGCTTTGTACTTCGTTACTGATGCCAGTGCTGTCATCTATATTCTTTTCATGAACATCCTCTCGTATATATACTGTGTCAGTATGAGCATTTACATCATATCTCATCTCTCTGTCCTCTATAGGATGATGCCAATGGTTCCAGCTATACCCGCAACAAGAAGGCATAAGCCAACTAAGCAACCAACTCAAGAACAGTAACAATAAAAGTAGCAACAACCACCCCAAACAACCAAGATGCGTCAACCATATCCAAAGTCGATTCAACCAGGATATACTCTGATATCTTGCAGTAAACACTGTGTCTTTTGTTACGACATAGTTTAGAGGTGTAATATCCCAACCTGCAAATGTATATCCTTTTGTGGGTAACACTGTTGGTATCATCTCTGAAGTGATACGAGTGTTTGCTGGTAATGAAAGATATGTATCACCGTTAGCCGTTCCGAATTCGCCAGTTACAAATGAAACGTTATAGTATTCAGGATAAGCTTCTTCCAAGGTTGGAGTCTCTTCCTCTATAGGCTGTACTAGAGTCTCAGCTTCCTCTGACAATTCTTGTTGGTGTTCATATTGGGCATGGAACACAAGATCGGATTTTACAATAGTTCCTTGTACCTGTGGTGTCCATCCTATAAATTTATAACCCTCTTTGGAAATAAGCTTTGGAATGTCTCCTGTAACAAGCTCGGCATTTTCCTTCCTGCGTATGATTCGGTCGTTAGGGTTGGCAAAATCTGCACCATCACCACAATCAAAAACGATTGTGTATCCCTTTGTCTGTGAAAAATTGAAAACGACGCATCCCTTAGGATTATAGACAGTATCTCGCAATTTCATTCCCCATCCAACGCAGACAACCTTGTTGTCATAGCAAAATGTAAATTCTTTATTTATATTCTTTAGTGCTGCATTGAGGATAGCAAGTGCGTCACCATGCAATCTTTCTTTTACTTCTTGATAGTGACTTAAGACAGAGTTGTACAAATCCTCATATTTTCTTTTTTCTTCACCATAGAGGTCTGTAATACGACGAGGTGTATCAATCCAATTATGTGAATACCATACAATGCTATCATCTTCTGCAGAGTATTCTGGACGTGTTAGAAAATTTTGATACTCCTTAGAAATATAGCGTTTTACGATGCTATAAACGCTATCTGCTCGCATGTAGATGGGGTCATTGCCGATACCTTGTATCTCACAGAAATTCTTCATCTGTGTGGTACAAAGAGCCCTCATGTCAATATATTTTGCCATTTTTATATCTTTTTGCAAATTTCTATAATGCTGCCAATCTCACGGTTTGCTTCTTCGTTGATGTCTGATATCTCACCAGTGAATACAAGTGCCATGACAAGCATGTTTTCCCATCTTTTGAAGTTGTCCCACAGAGGTAAGCGACGGAGCATGCTGCGGCTGTTTTCGTCAAATGATTGAAAGCGTAAAGTCTCAACCGATTTCTCAAATGCTTCCATCGTATCTTTTAAACTTGCCTGTGCTTTTGTGCTGTCATCTATCTTCTCTACAGGAATACACAGTTCGTAAGCATCACTCGTAATCTTTGTTTTATCTTCATCGGTCATTAATCGGTGCCCAACACTGGTTACAAAGTCATTGAGTAGGAGCGACACAGAGTCGGCAATGATATTAGATAGGACATCTTTGTCTTCGATGTTATTAGCATATTCTTGAATTTTTGTGGCAATAATCTGTCGTATATTAAATTTGCGGAACAATGTTACATACAAATAAGCAATAGTTTCTGCATGTATAAGTGTTTTGCTAAGCTTGCATGAAGCTTCGTCAATATATGTGCACCAATAATTAGATATGTTCTTTGCGAGGATATCTGCCTCTGTAGTCATTGTGTCATTCTGTCCAGATACGACATCTTCAATATCAATATTTTGCATTTTAAGTCCTGCACGCAACATTTCTTCATTAGTGTGATAATATTCGCACAGTTTCTTGAGATTCGCTTCCTTTGGATCTGAGGGGTTGATGCCCGCATTGATACGCAGCACGTTTACAAGAGTAAAATCCTGTGGAAGTTCCTTCTTGTGCAATACAATATCTGACGCAAGGTAACGAATGTCGTGAGCATTAACCATGAAACTATTTATCAATTTCCCAAAGCATGAAGGTGAGAGCATATCGAGTCCGAATTTCATCTCTCCAGCTATACGGCGTAAGTCCTCACGTTTGTCAGTTTCCTCACCAGAAACATAGAATCTTAACAATAATTGCAGAATGTAATCACGGATATTCACCAGTTCTGAATAATATTTTTGCTGTCGTGCGTCATCTATGACAACTGCAATTTTTTCTAACGAACTTATAATTGCGCGCGATCCATCATGGTTGAGCGTTGCCGCATCATTCCACGATTTTTCCGGTGATGCAAAATGCTGTTGTACAAAAGGGTATGAAATGAACGATTGTTTTAAATCATCTATATATTCTGGATATTCATGGTGTATTACCATTTCTGTTTCATTGCTTTCTCCTGGTCTATAACCTCTGAATATATGTTGGTTGGATGACCAAAAGAAATCACGTAGAAGATATATGCTTTGGAATTCTTCTGCCGAGAAACCATTTCCTGGGGATACCCATTTATCAAACCATGTATAAATGCTTGGCTTGATGACTTCGTTGCACAAATGATTTTCAAAACGTGTCTTCCATCTTTCGCTAAGTGGTACTGTTAATGTAAACTCACGCGTTTCTTTAGTGTGTTGCAGGTCACAATTGAAAAATGTTGAAATTATGAAAAAAGGAGAAACATAATTCGTGTTGCGAATGTACTCAGCCCTTTTCTGGGGAGTTTCTCCAATATTTCTATCTATCCAGTTGCTCAACACTTCTCCTAATTCACTCTCTGGTTTGTCCATGTTTTGGCAAAAAAGGATTGAGTTAATTCGCAGGGAGTCGGAATATTTGTCGAAAAGATAAGACACTTTGCCACGTCTTAGCATCATGGAAAGTTCTGTTTGTATACTGGATTCTGGCAACTTCATTCTATGGCGTGCACCAGGGAAGTCCAAGAGATCGAAATTCTTTAAAAAGGGACGCTTGTTAAGTGCTGTGCTTGGTAATACTAATGTGAGTTCTGCTACAAGGGCTGAAAATGCTGCTTTTGACAGCCCTCGTGTAAGAAGTGTGTTATTCTTGTCATATACATCGCACACAGTTTCATAATTTGGATTAATATCACCCATCTGGCCTTCAAAGAGATGGTCAAGCCAAGTTATGTCCAAAATAGTGCCTTTCTGCCTAAGAATTGCAGAGAATGGCACATACACAACTTGTTGGAACCTAAGTTTTTGATAGCTTGTGACTAAATGTTGAAAGATGGAAGTTATAGCCTCGTTATCATTCCATAATAAACGGAAAACCTTTCCCCAGTCCTCAGGGTGTATATGGCAGATAGTAGTCGAAAGCAATGTGCAAAATTTTGAACTATAAACGTTTGAGGCACTACTGCCGATAGATACGTTCAAAAACTGTTGGATGTCGTAAATGTCATCTTCTTCGATGTATGATTGAGTATAATTTTTGTCAACAATTAGCGTTAGTAGTTTTTCAAACCTACTATTGATATCTTCTGGTTGTAATAGGTTGCTGGCATTGATTTTTACATCTTTGTAAAATGAGTCAGCAAGCAGAGAAATTATATCTGCCATAGTAAGTAGCCTTACTTTTACTTTATCTTCTGAAGCTGCTGTATTGTCAGAACGAACGGTAAAACGAGTGATTATACCTGTTGACTCCTTCTTGGAAGTATTCCCTCCACTTGGGTTGATGTCATCAATGAAACTGTAAAGACTTCCACCTTTACCTGCAGATATGGTCAGTGTGTCACCCTCATCAGATAACAGACTGCTGATAAGGTATGATTTGCCGTTTTGACTTTCGCCATACGCTGCCGCAGAGCATTTTTCCTCTAAGGCAAACTTTATTTTCTTTAGCTCTCGTCTTTTTTCCTTGAATGAAGAGTATGGAAAACTGCTCGTTTCATATGTTGTAGCCCATGTAATAGATTTTTCTATGATTAAGAGCATTTGATCTATATCTTGCAGTAATGCTTTTATTTCCATGAGATTTTATATTAAGTTGT
Organism: Firmicutes bacterium CAG:103; assembly: GCA_963600865.1. GTDB lineage: Bacteria > Bacteroidota > Bacteroidia > Bacteroidales > Bacteroidaceae > Prevotella. The sequence continues at coordinate 5,480 of CAVCDC010000065.1, read as the reverse complement.
TTGTCAGAATTCAAATACTCCGGAGTCAAGCCAATAGCAATCTGCGGGGCCGAGGCTTTGAATGCTAATTCTCACATTGTTCTCAGAAACATCGTTCCCTTGAACATCAGTTATTTGCTCTATGTAAATGTCCTCTTTGTTTTCTGGATTCCTACTGAGTACAATATGATATGGAAGTAAGGCACGAAGACGGTTTACTTCATTTGCAGCGAGGTTAACCAGGGCTTCTTCGGATATGCTTGGATCTGTAGATTCTTTTTGTCTGCGTAAACGAGATATGATGCCACCTATATTAAAATTAATTTCATAGAGCGGACGATCAGGATAGTTGTCAAAATTCTCATGACATATTTTTAGACTTACTGGCAACTGTTTTGCCAAGATTTCTCCGCGATTTTGAGTTGGAGTTATGCAATATTCTGTGTGAAACGCCACAGAATCGGGCGTCTCTACATAGTTTGTTGTTGATTGGAGCTTATCCAATCCTTTCTTGTCAAGCTTGAAGTCGGTAAATTGTATTTGTTCTGATGAATAAAAACCAATCATTGCTCCAACTGCAACAACTGTTTTGGGATTATGTATATAACCTGTATTGTTGCCAAACGGATACCAATCTCCAATATAATATTCTGACAGTTGTATCAATCTATTTGGAGCAACGGCATAGTATTTCATGAATAGTTCTTTAAGTGGAGGTAATGTCGCTGGTCGTCCAGAGAGAACTATGATGTTACAGTTGTAAGTGAACATAATTGCGGAGATTCTCTTTGCCAATGTGTCAAATGAATGTGTAACAATGTTTATGACATTTTGACTGACATATTCCCACTCCAATTCTCTGAAATCAAAACCGAAGAAGTCTTGAAAGCCATCTAACACTTTTTTGTTTGGTTCAGTGTCCTGAAATATTTCGTCATATTTTATGGTGCAATCGTTGCTGTTGGTGCGACAGAGTTCTAAATAGTAACATGCCAATGGTACCAGGACCTGAATGTTAAAGTCGCGGCGCAATATGCGCTGAGATATGGATTGACCATTATAGTTGTGACCGAAGAAATCTTTTATTTTCTGAAGCGACTGCTGTCCTACCTTATTTACCAATGCTGAATTTTCACCTGTGAGTATAGATTCGCGAATTAATTCTTGTAACATGTCGTCACCAGCATAATAATAACTATCGTAGAAGATGGGATTGGGTGCAATGATAGCGTCTTGCTCTTCTGAAAGATAGTATTTGTTAATCATAAGATCGGAAGTGCCTGCTCCAATATCCAAAGAGCCAACTGTAAAGCAAGGAACTCCTTGTTCATCGGTTTTCCCGTAGAGTCGGAAGAATTCTTTACTGTTTCCCTTAAACTTATGCCCTATTTCGCCATATAAATAGACAAGTTGTGAACATGTCGCCTCGTCATAATACCATGTATTACTTCCTTTTTTACGGTATGAAGGTATAACGTCAATGTCAAACTTTTGCGTACGAAAATCAGTCGCGAAACTGTCTTTCTCAAAATTAGAAAGGAGTTTTACAGCGCTATTGACACACTTGATGAGTGTCTCACGTTCTTGTTGGGACATCGTTATAGGGCAAGTCACTATCAGGCGCTTAAGCATTCTTGGAACACTGGTCTCACCATGAAAGCGACGATAGTCCTCGCTGTTGATTTGCATTCTTGCCTGTGAGAGTATCTCAAGAAAAGCAAAAGTCATGAGTGAACTGCGAGAGTAAGTATGTTTGCCTCCGCCAATACCATCCATGTCTATTGTGCCATTACTGTTCAGTTGGTTTGTTATGCCCTTTAATTCCAATATATGACTTTGATTCTCGTTACCGATTGTGAGGTACTGCCATTCGTGTTGGGCAGCATCTTTGTCCCATAAATATCTTTTGGGACTGGAATAAGTGCTAAGGCTTTCTTCTCCTGAATCATTAGCCATATGAATTAAATCAATAGCCTCTGCGCCAAGTCTTACAAGACTGGGGTATATGAATTGCCGACTGTCTCTGGGGCCAAAGTCTCCAAAATCCGCTTTCCGAAAAGCGAGTCTCATGTCAAATGGTTTATTATGACATCGTATCTGAGGGCCTTGTTTGGTCATCACGATGCTATTTGTAAAATCAGTGAGACTTAGCAACGATGCCTTTGTGAAATTTCCGTTTTGAGGATCTTCAACCATAATAGCTGTGGTGCGAGAGTTTCCTATGTCGATGAACATATCGACATCCTTTGTAATCACATTTTCGTCTTTCCAAAGATTAAGTGTGGGGAAAATGCTTTTGGTAGCAAGGTAATTGACCAGCAAATAATAAGTTGCTATATATGACATCTTGTGCTTTTCTCCCTTGATCTTTGATATTGTTCGAGCCTCAGGATGCACAAGTTTCCTAAGATATTCATTGATGTAACTACACTCTTCTGTCGCTTCTGAACAATAATCCATGAGTAACATCTCGTCGGCACAGAGCTGGTATGTAAGTTGATTTTGAAAGTTGTCTGGAAAAACTGGGGTTTCTTTCAGTTCTGTCTCTTCATAGTTCATACGAGTGTCGACAACTAAAAGTGCTATGTATTTCTTTTTCCCTTCTTCTTCTTCCTGAGGGATAAGTTTAACTCTTACCCAATTAAAAGCACCAAAATCAAATCGCAAAGCAGGCATTCTTCTGCGGAAATAAGGAAGAGGAATCCATTTGTTCTCGTAAAACGAAAGTTTGCTCTGACTATCGGTAAATGTCATGGCAAAAATATCTTGTAGTATATTATTGCCATCATCTGAGTTTTCTTCGGTCAACGGGTGTATAATCCCGTCCTCTCGTATTTCGTCAGGATTTACATTGTGGACAGTTTCAAAAGCAGATATGTAGCCCTTGTCGATGAGTCCTTTCTTATTATAATAATAAGTTCCCTCGTCACCTTTTATTCTTTCCACAAGATCGAGCTTATGTACACCCTCTTCCTTGTCATACCATTCGTGAAACCATCTTTTAAAATTGCTATTAAGGTCAATCTCAAAAGGGAATGTATATAACTGTAAACCTGAGTTTGCTATGATTGAATATTCCATATGTTTAACGTTGAAGAGACATGTTTTGCTCTTGTTCATAATCCATTAACGACGGTGTAATTATGACCAAAGTGCCAGGTTGGATCATGTGAGCTAATTCTATGATGTCATTATTGTGTAATCTTATACATCCTTCTGTTGCCCGAGTTCCTATTGACGATTCATCGTGAGTGCCATGGATGCCTATGCCACGGTGTCCAGGGGTGTCGAGGCGTATAAAGAAAGGTCCGTATGCTCCTTCTATAGCCCCTCGTCCGTCTCCAAAATCATGAGTCCTGGTGGAGGCATCTTCTATACTTACAACAAAAAACTGACCTTCTGGAGTCTTCATGTCGCCTATTGTATGTTTCTGACCATAATTTTTTCCACAGGCTATGCCGTATTCTGCAAGCTTTTTACCGCGATAGTCAAACACTCTTAGATTCATTTCTTCTTTTGACACGACAATCACCTTCGCTTCGGGAATTTTGTGCAGTTCACCAGTATAATATTTAAAGAGGGAAAACAAACCACCTATTGGAATGAATAACGATAACGTATAGAGCGATATTAAAAGCCAGTTGTGCCTTTTCTTTTTTATGACTTTCTTAGTTGACATAGTAGTAGTTTGCTACATAGTTGTTTCCATCATAGCACTCAATTGATTCAATGTAGTCACCAGAGGTTTCCTCTTCATATACCAAGGATGGATTCTCGTTGTCATCAAAACTAAAAAGGAGCATTCTCTTTTCCTTTGAAACTATATTTGTAATGATTACGGCAAAATCAGTGAATTTCGAATAAAGATTTGTTACTCGGGCAAAGTACACGCTATTTGGCTTTACACCTTTTGCTCTACAGAACACTTGCCATTGATTGTTAGAGTCTGGTGAGACTTGAGGGGTGATATTGGCAAGGTCTGATGTAGATATCTTCCCAATGAAATTGTGCTCCTTAAAATAACTAAGTAGGGCAAGACGACATTTTACGGTGGCAATGATTTCTCTTGAGGGAGCATCGCCAAAAATACTATTAAGACGGTAGAAATCTGACTTTTCTACGATGTAATTTGAAGAGATGTACCCTTTGTTGCCATTCGCATCCTTTACTTCGCTCCAGTCAGTATCATGTGTGTATGTGATGAGTTCACTGCCAAAGGGAACAGAACCGATTTTGTTAAAGTCTCCGCCAGCAGTTTTCGATGAACGTATGTTTGTGGAGGTTGCTATGGTATAGAAACGAGGGGCTTCTCGGTCGATTTTTTCTGGCAAATAGACTTTGTCATAATAGAACCAACCTCCTACTGCTGCACATATCAGTAAGATAATACAAGGTATAATCCATAACCATGGTGATTTGTGTTCAGAATCGTCATGGATAATTTCTGCATTGGAAGAAGGTGTGTTTGTATTTTTGACAGGTTGTGCTTGAATCGGTCTCGCTTGAACAGGTCTCGCTTGCACTGACTGTGTGGGGGATGGTTGTTGCGCAGCTTCTGTATGAAGCATGATGCGAAAATTATGGTTACAAACTGGGCATACATAGTCAATGTATCCTTGGCTACGATATTGGGTATCATCTATTTGTAGTGATACATTACATTTTGGACAATTTGTTTTCATGAGTCTTGTAAATATTTATTCTTCAATAATCTCGCAATAAGCACTTGGTATATATGTCGTCATGACAGTCAACAATCCCGATATAATAACACCTACTCGTTGTTGTCCTTTATGACGTGCCACTCTTCCTGCAAATCCTTTAAATTCGCCTTTTGTTACGCGAACCAACTGCCCTTTTTCAAACTTCTCGATTTCTCCAGATGTGATGATAGTGTCTTTTCCCTCTGAGGCGCATACAATTTTTAGGCTTTCCATCTGATAGTCTGGAACGATCAATGGCGTTTTGTTGATCCGGTTGCCAATGTGGACGTGGCGATAATAAAAGCGGAGGTAGGGAAGGTTTACATTGTCGTAAACAAAAGATTTGAGCTGCTCTTCTGTACCATAGGCGAAAAGAATGTTGGGTAACCGAGACTCGGTTGTAGTTTTGCGTTTGCCATTTATTAGTTTTACGACACTGGTCGTTGGATGGAAAGCTTTGACGCCTTTGGCCGTTATGTAGTCGTATGCCTTTTTCTCTCTACCGTAAGTGGTACGTAAGGCATACCAATGAGAATTTTCTTCCAGTTTTTTCGCTTTAGATGTAGCTGGTATATGTGCGTTTTTGGTGGACACCCCTGTTTGTGAACTCTTTGCGGAAACAGTGCTTTGAGTTTCGGGGAGGGTGCTGGAGGTAAGTCCAACACATGAAGGAGTTTCACCACCTTCTAAGGTGTGTGCATCTTTTAATGCACATTCATCGATTTTGTAACTATTCAGCTGCCCCTACAAACAGTTAGGGGTAGCTGTTAGCCTAATGGGTACGACTCATCTGCCATC
>CAVCDC010000064.1:0-15704 GCA_963600865.1 Firmicutes bacterium CAG:103 | reverse complement strand
TATAAAGATACTAAAAAATCTCCAGATTGCAAAATCTCAAAGAGTAATGTATGTTAATTTTTTTTGTTTGATGGGATACTTTTTCAAGTGGACTCATAAAAATAATATTAGAGAATTAGATGTAATATTGCCTCCCATGCAAGAGCAACAATCCATCGTCTCTTATCTCGACAAGGAGTTGCAGAAATTCGACTCTGTCATCGCCAACTGCCAGCGTCAAATCTCCCTCCTCCAGGAGCGCAAGCAAATCATTATCAACGAAGTAGTAACAGGAAAGGTGAAAGTATCATGAGCATATCGAACACTAAGGAACAAGCCTTCGAGGCACTGATAGAAAAGGCACTCGTAGGCTCCACGATAGAGGAGCGCAAGGCGCAGGGCATTACGGCGGAAGACGTGGACAGCCAGCAGCCCGAGGCCGACCAGTACTACTGGGGCGTGCCCAGCGACATGAAGTATAAGCAGGGCGAGGACTGGGCAATAGACACCCGCCGACTCATGTCGTTTCTCCACGCCACCCAGCAGGACCTTCTCGACACCTATATGGGCAGGATACCCATAGAGCGAGCCATCCCCGAGCGCATCAGCAAGGATATAGAGACCTTCGGCATTATCCATGTATTGCGAGAGGGCATCAACGTGGAGAATATCGAAAAGTTGAGACTCTGGTACCCCAAGCCCTCACCAGCCGACGCCGAAGCCAGCAAGGAGCTGTACCAGCAGAACCAGTTCTCTGTGACTCGCCAGCAAACCTACTCGCGCCTTAACCCTGGCGACGAGATAGACATGGTGCTCTACGTAAACGGACTGCCCCTCTTCACCTTCGAGTGGAAGAATCCCTGGACCTACCAGACGGCACGCTACAACGGACAGAAGCAATACCGCGAAGACCGCAACCCGAAGGACAAGCTCTTGAACTTCGGCCGCTGCCTCGCCCACTTCACGGGCGACAAGAACGAGATATTCTTCACCACCAAGCTCTCGGGCAAGAGCACGTACTTCATGCCCTTCAACCAAGGACTGCCAGACGGACAGGGCGCGGGAAACCCCGTGAACCCCTGTGGCTACAAGACCTCCTACCTATGGGAACAGGTGCTGAGGAAAGACACCGTGGCCGAGCTCATCGACAAATACGTATGCTTCGACTACGGCGAGGCGAAGTCCGGCAAGCGAGTGCCCCACCTGCTGAAGAACGCCAAGAAGCTCATCTTCCCACGTTACCACCAGCTCGACGTGGTGACACGCCTCCTCGCCGACGTGGAGCAGAAGGGCGTGGGCGAGCGTTACCTCATCCAGCATTCGGCAGGCTCGGGCAAGAGCAACTCGCTCACATGGCTCGCCTATCAAGTGATCAACGCATGCCCCGCCACCATGGCCGCCAAGCGAGCCAAGGGACTGGACGAGAAACTCTTCAACTCGGCCATCGTAGTGACCGACCGCCGACTGCTCGACAGACAGATAACCGACAACATCAAGGCATTCGGACAGACAGACAAGATTATCGCCCACGCCGACAGCAGCCGCGAGCTGAAGGAAGCCATCGAGGGCGGCAAGCGCATCATCATCACCACGATACAGAAGTTCCCCTTCATCTGCGACACCATCAAGGACGTGAGCGACCGCAACTTCGCCATCATCATCGACGAGGCCCACAGCTCGCAGTCGGGCATCGCCTCCGACAAGCTGAACACCACCATGCAGAAGGACGCCGACACCGACGGAGCCGACACCGACGAACTGATAGAGAAACTGATGAAGGAACGCAAGATGAGCACCAACTGCTCCTACTTCGCCTTCACCGCCACGCCGAAGCGAGAGACCCTGGAGCGGTTTGGCTGGCAAGACGTGGAGGGCGTGCGTGGCGAGAAGGGCAAGTACTACCCCTTCCACCTCTACAGCATGAAGCAAGCCATAGAGGAAGGTTTTATTCTCGACGTGCTGACCAACTACACCACCTACCAGGGCTACTACGAGGTGGTGAAGAGCGTGAAGGAAAACCCACAATACAACAACGAGAAGGCACAGAAGAAGATAAGGCAGACCGTGGAGTGCAACCCGAAGACCATACAGGCGAAGGCCGAGATCATGATGGATCACTTCGACGGCAAGATATTCTGCTCGCACAAGCTCCGGGGCAAGGCGAAGGCGATGGTGGTGACCAAGGACATCGAGTGCGCCATCCGCTACTACCACGCCATCACCGCCATCATCGCCAAGCGAAAACTGCCCTACCACGCCCTCATCGCCTTCTCGGGCGAGAAGACCGTGGACGGCAAGGTATACACCGAGGCAGGGCTGAACGGTTTTCCCGACAAGGACACCGCCGCCAAGTTCAATGAGGACGACAACCGCATCCTCGTGGTGGCCAACAAGTACCTGACGGGCTTCGACCAGCCCAAGCTCACGGCCATGTACATCGACAAGCCGCTGGCAGGGGTGCTCGCCGTGCAAGCCCTCTCCCGACTGAACCGAGCCGCACCCGAGCTGGGCAAGGTGAGCGAAGACCTGTTCGTGCTCGACTTCTACAACAGCGTGGACGACATGAAGGCAGCCTTCGAGCCCTTCTACACCGCCACCACGCTGAGCGGCTCCACCGACGTGAACGTGCTGCACGAGCTGAAGACCACCCTGCTCTCGGTGGGCGTGTTCGACATGGACGAGGTAAGTCGGTTCAGCGACCTCTTCATCCAAGGCAAGGATGCCGACGAGTGGGCGCCCATCATCGACACCTGTGCCCACCGCTTCAATGAGGAGATAGAGTGGGGTGAGGACGGCAAGCCCGACTTCAAGATGAAGTGCAAGCAATTCGTGAAGATATACTCGCGCATGGCGGCCATCATGGACTATGAGGTGGCCGACTGGGAACGGCTGTTCTGGTTTCTGCGCGTGCTGATACCCGAGCTCATCGTGAAGCCGAAGGACAACGATGAACTGAAGGACTTGCTCAACAGCATCGACCTCAACACCTATGGTGCACGCCGCACGGCACTGAACCAGCACATAGAGCTGGATTCGGGAGAATCAACCATCGACCCCTTGGCACCCAAGATGGTGAACGCTGGTGGCGACGAGGGTGAGAAAGACCCGCTCGACGAAATCGTGAGGCAGTTTAACGAGCATTGGTTCAAGGGATGGGACGCCACCCCCGACGAGCAGAAGGCGAAGCTCATCAACCTCTCCAAGATGGTGAGAGCCGACGAGGACTATCAGCTCGTGGAAGGCACCCTCAACCAGCAAGCCTCCGACAAGGTGCTCGCCGAGATCATCGCCCGGCAGATGAGAGCCATGCGAAAGGGCGACAAGTCTCTCTACAAGGAGTACAAGTCGAGCGAGGCCTTCCAGTATGGCATGCTGCAAGCCGTGAAGGGCTTCATCGCCAACAGGGAGTATGCACAGATATAATCATCCCCATCATATCAACAACAAACAAACACCCCCAAAACACACAATCAAACACTAATAAATGCCCATATTCTATTTCTACGCCTTGGAGAACAAGGCAAGCGAGGAGGGGAAAGACCTCTTCAGCAAGACATCTGATACCGAGAGCGCCGATGGCGCGAAAGCAGAGAAGAGCAATTCTGACACAATAAACTCGAAAGAAGAGAGTTCTGATACAACGAGAGACGAGAAGAAGACGGCGCACGCCACGCCCGAGGAGTGCCTGGGCAGTTTCTTTGCCGACAAGCACAGTCTGGAACTGCCCGTGCTGAAAAGCAGCGGCAAGGGCGACAAAAAGGTTACCTTCTGGGACAAGCACAAGTGTGAGGTGCTGCGCCACGAGGGCGGCGTGATCCTCATGACCGTGGAGGCGAACAAGAGCAAGCACACCATCGTGGACAAGAAGGACGTGGAGCACCCTCACCACCCCTACTGCACCGTCATCATCGACAACCGCCCTGGACGGCAGTTGGTGGGCATAGAGCGCAACTCTGCCTTCAATAGCAATCCCGACAATCTCGCCGCATTGCTACAGGAGAGTGTAAACTACATGCTCTCGCCCTACGGCAGGAGGATAGAACTGCTCAAACTGAAGAAGAACAGCAAGGAGTTCTGGCCCGTGGTGGACCGTCTGCGCACGACTTACGGCGACAGGGTGAAGCAGGTACGCCTCGACCTCAGCGGCAAGGAGGGAAAGGACGCGGCAAATGCCGAGAAGATGGACGCCTCGCTCCTCATGAGCCTCATATCGCAAATGGCGGCAAAGACGCAGAGCGACGCCTCGCTCATGCTCTACGCCACGGAGAACGGCGAGGTGAGGCTGCAGGAGGTGCACGAGGACGTGAGCCACATCGCCGACCTATGCCTGACGCACAAGAACTACGACCTGACGGTGAAGTTTGAGAAGTTCGGGGTGTACAGATACGGCTCCGACCTCTTGGCGCAGTTTGGCGTGGACGACGAGGTGTTGACCCACTTCTCAGAAGGAAGCCTGCAGATAGACTTCGACAAAGGGGAGCCGGTGTATGCTCTCACGGAATGGCTCGACAAACTGGACACATTACTGAAAGACTATGGAAAAAACACTGTTTCGGCGGCAAGAAAGGCTCCTCGTAGAAGAAAAGTTTCTTGACACCGCCGCCTACGAGTTCTTGGAGGGGGCTTGCAAGAAGGTGATGAACGAGTGCAGGGCAGAGGGCGCTGAGCGGCAGTCAAGGCTGCACCCCGCCGAACTGTTCTACCAGTGCTTCTTCATCCTCGACACCCTAAAGAGCAAGCCGCCCATGCAACAGGTGGCTTACTGCGACGAGCGTGTGTGGGACGACATCCTATACGACCTCAGCGACAACGACATCGTCCTGCCCCTCGACAACCTGAAGCTCACCATCGGCTGCATCATGCAGGGAGCGGCAGAACTGCTGTTGCGTGCCGGCAGGGAACACCTCTCCGTGGTGGCAGCCCTGAAGAGACAGATACAACGCCATGCGCCACAGACGGTGACGGTGCTCGACAGTGCCTATAGGAGTGCTCTGCGCTCGACTGACGAACAGAAAATCGTCAGCATGATGACAGAATACATGATGGAGGAGAGGATGATGGCGGAAGAAATCAACACGCTCCTCGACGACTTGCAGCAGTCGCAGCCAGCACCGTCGGAATCGGCGGCAGAGATGGCGGCAGGCTCCGTCAGCAGTGTGCGCATCGCCCCCCAAAAGAAGACCTCGGTGTTGGTGGTGCTCAATGCTATGTACAAGGCTAAGTGGTTTGTTGACGAGGACGGCAAGGAACTGAAAAGCCGCGACGCAGCCCTCAACGACATCCTGCGCCACGCCTTCGGTGTGGAAAAGCCTACCAAAATAAGCCAGACCATCAAACCTATAGCACAAAATGACGTTGATAGGAAAAACACCCTTTTGTTGCGCCGCCTCCTCGACGAGGACGAGATGGAGAGCTTCATCAAGGAGATGCAAGAAGAACTGTTGGAAGCCTATCGGGACAAGGAAGAAAAAGATTAACCAAAAGAGATATGAGTAAGTACAATATCCACGAAGTGAATGCCAAGGAAGCACAGTATCATGCATGTATAAACGAGAAAACGAAAGACTTGCTGCATGATAAAATAGTGAAAATTCTCATAGACGATGGTAATTTCGTCGACCCTGATTTCACGGCAAACAAGTTGGCTAAGGCTCTCGACATCGCCCCGCAGATTGTGTCGGTGGTCTTTGCCACTCGCTTCCACAAGAGTTTTTCGCTATATGTGAACGATTGCCGCATAGAGTACGCCACTGCCCTTCTTGCCGACAAGAAAAACAAGCATCTCAACCTCGCATGGATAGGCGAAATGTGCGGCTTTGGGACGATGCAAAGCTTCTACGCCAACTTCTACAGACGGATGGGGTGTACTCCGAATGAGTATAAGAAGAGGTGTTTCCACACAAAATAGTGATTCATATTACTAAAAAGGTCAACAATTTTTTGGCCTTTTTTCATTCTGCGCATAGTTTTTAATGCAGTGTTTACCCTGTTTTTGGTATGTTTTGGATATGTTTTTGGTAAACGAACGTTAAAAAAATGCTTTAGTAAAATATACTCGCTTATTTACTAAAATAAGGCTTTTTGAGGATTCCCCTACCTTTGCATCGTCATCCGAGACAAGGGGCTTGCTCCTGAACGAACTTGCCGCCTTGTCCGAGTAAACAGCGGATGCTATATTTATATTATGAACATCATTTGTAAAGTAGTGCAGCAGGGCGAGACCTTCGCTGTGCCGAGTCAGAAAGCAGAGGGCGGCACCATCATGAAGTCGAACATCATCCTACAGGAAGTAGGAGGACAGTATGCCGACCAGTACATCGGTGCGATGCTCGGCAACTTGGCTCAGTGCCGGTTCAACCCCGGCGACGTAGTGGTGGCAACACTCCGCTTCGGTACCCACCAGTTTGAGGACAGAGTCTTTCAGGACGTGCTCATCACAGACCTAATAAAGGTAAAAGGGTAAAAAGGTAAAGCAAGTTTCACAATTCCGAGTTGAGAAAGGAGCGTAGGGAATGTCCCGGGATAATTTGCGCAAACTAAAAACTTACGACAATCCCTCTTGGCTCACAAAATCAACAAAGATCATGAACAAGAATTTTCAGAAATTAGTGAATGGTTTCATGGAGGTGGCAGCCACCTTATCTCACATTCAGAAGGACGGCATGGCCTCCTACGACAACAACAGGATCTTCACCTTCATGCCCGACGACGTAGAGGCACGTGACATTTTCCCCTATCGCAGCCCAGGCACTGCCCAGCTCATGAGCAACGGCACGTTCATCTTCGTGCGCAAACCGAGACTCAGAAGCCAGTCGAAGCTCATCAAGAAACTGCCCCACGGCAGAGTGAGCGAGACCAAGGACGGTGCCGTGCAGCTCACCATCAAGATTTATGAGGACGAGGACGTGGACATCGTGGACACCATCGGAAAGGAAGCCTCTGAGGCGAAGAAGGCCGTCAAGGAATGGCTGATTAAGTGAAGAACGAAGAGTGAAGAGTGAAGAATCCTCTTGCTCGGAAGTGAAGAACGAAGAGTGAAGAGTGAAGAATCCTCTTGCTCGGAAGCGAAGAGTGGCCTTGAAGAGGAGGTGGGGTAACCCCTTCCTCAATTCCAATTCCAGTTATTCCAGTTTCCAAAAATCAATTTTATTTTTCCAATTTTCCCTATTATATATATTATAACTAATTAATATATAGATAGTTATATAATAAAAGAAAGAAAAATGGAATTTTGAAAAAATTAATTGGAATAATTGGAATTGGAATTGAAAGCTCTATCCAACTTCCTCTAAAAGGCTTATTATTAGACTGTTATCAACAACGGTAAATTTAATTTAAAGACAGAAAGAAATGAAAAAAGCAACAAAATTGAAGTATGATATCAGCAAAAAGACCGCTCCAGCCATGCCAACCTTAGGAAAAGGCACGGAATGTGTGCAACTTTTGCTCTCTCAGGTGTCAAAAGACATGCACGAGCCGATGGTCCCAATGCTCTTTCCGATACTCGGAGCGCACGTCAGCGAGGCTAAATTCCAATATCCCGACCTCAGTTGGAAGGAAATGTGCGGGATGATGGCCAATTTGGTGGCATTTTCGGGTTGTAACAAAGGACAACTGTCCAACATCGTGGAGGCTGTGTGCCGCTCCTTTCGAAGCCACGACGACGCAGAACTGCAGAAGCTCGTGGAGTGGCAGACGCAGATGAAGACCAAGTCAGCGAACAAGGAAAAACCCGTCCGTCCCGACGTTAGCTTCTGGTTTCCTCCATCGGACGTGACCAATGCAGCCTTCATACAAAACGCCATGGCGTTAGAGAAACTTGGCGAGCGAACACAATACCTCAACATGCCCGAGGTGGAAATGGCAGACAAGATGTGCGGAGGCCACAAGCAGATATCACAGATGCTGCGTAATCTCTACGACCGCCAGCGTGCTGGTGCCTTGCGTGCCACTGCCGACGGCGTGTCGGGCAACCCTATCTTACGCGCCAACATCACCATCTCGTCTACACCCTACGCCACACGCAAGTTCTACAAGGGAGAACTCTTCAACGGTACCTTCGGGCGCATGGTCTTCTCCTTCAAGGCTCGTCAGGGCAGGGACGGTAGGATTCCAAGACAGGGCAAATATGACGAGAATTTTCTGAAACAGCTCGACGAATACCTTGTGAGGCTCAGTATCTGCAAAGGGAATTATGTTATAAAGCCCCTCAACAAGCTCGTCGACCAACTGGCGCAGGACATGGCTTCTCTCGCTGACCTCACAGACGACGACATCCTATGGGACATCTCCAAGCGCTCGCTCGTCTCGGCATGGAAGGATGGCTGCTTACTATGGATGCTCAACGGACAGACATGGACTGCGTCGATGGGGGCACTCGTGGAGTGGCTCGTCTACCACGACATCTGGAGCAAGTTGCAAGTCTTCGCAGATCTGTTGGGACAGGAAGAGGGAACCACGAGCGAGGAGCAGAGAAGGGGACCCAAGAACATGCTCGACGACCTACCCGACTCGTTCAGCGAGACACAGTTGGAGGTGCTCCGCCTACAACTGGGTAAGGCTAAAGAGGGAACAAAGAATCAGCTCAACAAGTGGGTGTTCCGCAAGTTCATCACCTACTCCGCACAGACGGGACTCTACACCAAGACGGAGGAATACCTGAAGTAAAAGCGATTTTAAAAGTGAAGAGTGAAGAGTCCAATAGTAAGTGAAGAGTGAAGAACGAAGAGTGAAAAATCCAATAGTAAGTGAAGAGTGAAGAACGAAGAGTGAAGAGTGAAGAGTGAAGAATCCAACAGCCTTTGTGGCGCGAGCCTTTTTTACCTTTTTACTTTTTTACCTTTAAAATGCCTTGGAGCTTCGGTCTTCCTGTATCGCCTGAAAATAAACTGAAAAACAACAAGAAGGACAAGAGGATTCTTCACTCTTCACTCTTAGTTCTTCACTTTACATCATCTATGGAAAAATATGAAATCGAAAAGCTCCGCGAACTCCCCATAGAGGGAGTCGCCGAGCGACTCGGGCTCCACGTGAGCCGACACAAGAGCCTGTGTCCCTTCCACGACGACCACCACGCCAGCCTGTCGTTCAACACACGCCGAAACTCATGCCGATGCTACGTCTGCATGACGCAGGGCATGGGTACCATCGACCTCGTCATGAAGCAACTGCACGTGGACTTCCCCGTGGCGTGCCGATGGCTGGCTGACAAGAACAATATCATCTTGAGTGAAGAGAGAAGAGTGAAGAGTGAAAAATCCAACACTCAATACTCAACATCCAAGACTCAATACTCCTTCGACGCAGCGCGCTACCTCCGCTTCTTCGAGCACCCGTGGCTCAGCGACGAGGCGCGCCACTTCCTCTTTGAGGAACGCAGGATAGACCCGAGGGTAGCGGCATGGTGCCGCCTCACGTCGTGGCAAGACCGTGACGGGACGCACTGGCTGCAAATACCGTTCTACGACAGAGGGGGTAAACTCATCGGAGTGCAAAACCGCAACCTGGATTATCATAGGCACACGGATCTCACAGATCTCACGGATGCTGCGGATGGGGTTTTGAACACGAATCGCACGAATCACACGAATCGCACGAATACAACTGCGAACGAAAAACCACGGTTCCGGTTCCCCTACGGGGCGAGGTGCAGCGTCTACAACCTGCCCGTGACGGCAATGCTCGGGGAGGGCGACGAACTGTACATCACGGAGGGGTGCTCCGACTGCTGGGCGATGCTCTCGGCAGGGCACAAGGCAATAGCCATCCCCTCCGCAACGCTCCTCACACCCGAAGACCGACAGCTGCTCGCAGACCTCGACAGTTCGCTGCACCTCTCCTGGCACATGTACCCCGACAACGACGCTCCGGGAGAAAGGCTCTTCCTACAGCTCAAGGAAATCCTCCCCTCGCTCGTTCACCACCAACTGCCGCCAGGCATCAAAGACGTGGGAGAAAAATGGAAAAATGGAAAGATTTAAAAATGGAAAAATGGAAAATGAATTCAAGATCAAGCAGTACACCAAGAAGGAACTAGCCTTGATGTACTTCCCCGAGAGCCTGCCGCGCACGGCCGTGAACCATCTGAGGGCGTGGATTCGCCGATGCACGCCCCTCTGGCTCCTGCTGCAACAGTCGGGCTACAGCCCCGCCAGCAAGAGCTTCACCCCGCGGCAAGTGAAAGACATCGTGGAATATCTGGGGGAACCGTAAAAAAAATGTGCCGCCATCGCACGCCACCGCACGCCATCGCACAACCGCCACGGCGGGATTTCGTACCTTTGCATTGTGATTCGGAAAGCTAGCTAAAATCACTTCCCCAACTGGGGAAAAATATTTCCCCAACTAGAGAAATCGAAAACGGGAGCAAAAGTAAATATTAAACACTAAAAAAATGAGCGAAAAAATGAAAGCATTCATCCGGTATCTCGTGGTGGCCGTCTGCTCCGCCGTCGTCACCTTCCTCACCAGCTCCTGCACCGCAGGACTCGTGATAGGCAAGAACCAGCGACAGCAACAGGAGAACAACATCACAACCAAGACCGACTCCACGCAGATAGTACCGACCATTACCATCAGGTAAAGGTAAAAAAGTAAAAAAGTAAAAAAGTAAAAAGAGGGCTAACGCCGTAAAAAAGTGAAGAGTGAAGAACGAAGAGTGAAGAATCCAATACCCACAAAGGCTGTTGTCCCTTAACTTCCCTCTAACTTCCCTTAACTTCTTTAACTTCCCCAAAATTTATAATTTCTAATTTAAAATTTAACCAACTATGGCAATCAATCTGAAAGCAAAAGAGACCCTCATCCAGGTGGGAGACCTGAAGGGTACGTACCGTTTCGTGCTTGGCACCGAAATCTACAGCAAGCTCACTGAGAGCAAAGTCATCAAGGAAGCTGCCCTTCGCAGCGGAATAAGCCAGGCAGTGATGCAGGTATGCTGGGACGCTGCGGGCGAAGTCATCAAGGCGTGGGCCACCGAGGGCCACTCCGTGGCAATACCGGGACTCGGCACCATGCGCTTCGGCGTCCGCGCCAAGAGCGTCGCCACCGTGGCAGAGGTGGCAGGCAGCCTCATCACCTCGCGCCGATGCATCTTCACCCCCAACGTCGACATCAAGGACGAACTCGCCAACACCTCCATCAACATCACCTGCTACGACCGCAACGGAAAGGTGATCAAGAACGTCACCTCCGACGACCAGGGCGACGTCGAGGACAACGACAACCCCGACGATGGCGGCGGCAACACGCCAAGCGGAGGCTCTGACGCAGGAGGTTCACAGTCGCAGGGCGGCACCTCTGACGCAGGAGGCTCGTCAAGCGGAGGCACTTCAAGCGGCTCAGGCACCTCGGGCAGTGGCACCAGCGGTGACGGCGGCTCAGGCGACATGGATTAGTCCATCGTGTCTCTCCTAAATACTTCCCTTTGACATTTTAGTCAAAAAACAATCCGGGTCTTGGCGGCAGTGATGTCGCCAAGACTTTTTTTTGCTTGGAATTTTGTGATTTTATGACGTAAAAGGTTCGGAATTTAGCGAAAGAGATGTACCTTTGCACTTGAATACTGCTCAAACGTTTCCTATACCGATAAAAGAAAATGAACATCAAGCAAAAGATACAAGACATGGACGAGGGCAAGCGAGGCAAGTTGGGCGAACTCGTGAGGTTCGGCATCGTGGGGTGCATCGCCGTCATTCTGCAATACGCTGCCTACTTAGTGATGATGCCTACGTTGGCGCATTTCTTCCCCGAGATGGGCGACCATACTCTCGCCACCACTGCCAACACCGTAGCGTACTTCATCAGCTTCGTCTTCAACTTCATCGCCAGCACCCGCTACACCTTCAAGGTGAAGGCGAACGCCAAGCGGGGAGCGGGGTTCACCCTGTCGCATGTGGTGAACTATCTGATGCAAACGGCCTTCCTCAACCTCTTCGTGGGAATGGGACTTGCCAAGCAATGGGCCATGATCCCGACGCTCTGCATCTGCGTGCCGACGAACTTCATCTTAGTAAGATTCTTCTTGAAAAGTGAAGAGTGAAGAACGAAGAGTGAAGAATCCAATACCCACAAAGGCTGTTGTCCCTTAACTTCCCTCTAACTTCCCTTAACTCCT
Source organism: Firmicutes bacterium CAG:103 (assembly GCA_963600865.1). GTDB lineage: Bacteria > Bacteroidota > Bacteroidia > Bacteroidales > Bacteroidaceae > Prevotella. Next base: position 3,610 of record CAVCDC010000064.1, on the reverse strand, counting down.
TTAACTTCCCCAAAAAGCTGTTGTCTTAACTCCTTAACTTCTAAAATAAGAACATAAGCATATGAACAAGATATTTCATATTTTCAAGATCAAGAAAGAGGAGAGGTGGATAGCCTCCTTCATCCTCCTTGTCCTCGCTGTGCTCAACGGCATGGTGATAGCCCGCTATGCTGGAGACTTCACCCAGATAACAGACGACTACTACAAGAACTTCATCCGCCACTTCTGCGTGTCGGGCTTCGACCCCCTCACCTACTGGGTGCTGAGCGACTGGAACGCGGCGTACAATGTTTACCGCCATCCACTCTTGGCATTCTACATGTACATCCCCTACCTGATAAACATGGGGCTGATGAAGCTCACGGGTTATAACTGCGCCCTCTTCATCGCCGTCATCATCCAGATGTTTTGCGCCTTCTACGCCTCGATATTCCTCCGCAGGATATTCAGTGAGGTGATAGGACTGGGCAAGACGGCCTCCCATCTGCTCACCCTGCTGTTCTTCTCCTTCGGCTATGTGATGGTGACGAGCATCGTGCCCGACCACTTCGTCATCTCGATGATGCTGCTCATCCTCGCACTCTACATCTCGGGCAGAAGGATGAAGAACCACCATCCGTTCAAGATTTGGCAGAGCATCGTCTACTTCCTGTTGACGGCGGGAACATCGCTCAACAACGGACTGAAGATATTCCTCTCCGCCCTCTTCGTCAACGGCAAGGCGTTCTTCCGTGTCAAACACCTCTTGTTGGCTGTTGTACTACCAGCAGGACTCCTCTGGGGATTCTGCCGCATAGAATATCGCACATTCGTATGGCCCACAGAGATGGCTCGCAAGGCTGAGAAAGCAAGGAAGTTGGCGGCAAGGCAGGAGAGACAAGCACGCATGGCACAACTACAGCACCTGAAGGACTCACTGGTCCAAGACTCCATAGCCAAAGGACTGAAGATATTCACACAAGAGGAAATAGCCCAAAGGGCAAAGAGCGACAGCATACAGCTCGCCAAGAAAAAGGCAAGAGAAGAAGCCAAGAGGAAAAGAGCTGCCAAGCAGGGAGCCCCGATGATGCAAGGAGAGTTCATGCGCTGGACAGACGCCACGACTGGGCGTGGAACATCCATCGTAGAAAACCTCATGGGAGAATCCATCCAATTGCACGAAGACTATCTCTTGGAAGACGAGCTACGCCATCGCCCGATGATAGTCTACTACAGCCATTGGTGGAACTATGCCGTCGAGGGAGCCATCGTCCTCTTGTTCTTGGCAGGCATCTGGATGGGCAGAAGGAGCAAGTTCCTCTGGCTCGTCCTGTCATATTTCGCATTAGACATGCTGCTTCATGTCGGTTTGGGATTCGGCATCAACGAAGTTTACATCATGACAGCCCATTGGATATACGCCTTGCCTATCGCCATGGCCTTCTTGGTAAGAGGCTTCAACGAGAAATACGGCGAGAGATGCGGCAAATGTCTCGTCGGCATCATCGGCGCACTTGCCCTATACCTATTCATATATAACGGAGGGCTTATCATCAGTTACTTCACATAAGGCAACGGCCTACACGTGTCTGTCCTTCCCCAACCATTTGTTGACACGACGCCTCACCGCCTTGGTGATGATGGAGAAGTTGCCATAGCGCAGGTTGAGGAACAATTCCTCCATCGAGCGGCAGACCTTGACGAGAGGATGCCCCCAGGCATTGGTCTTATAGAGACGCTCCTTGTAGTCTACATTCTCCACAACATACCTGGGGTGTCTCAACGGGAAGTCCAGTTCGTAGCGCTTCATCGTGAATATCTTGCGATAAGCCTTCGGGGTGGTCTTCATGCTGCCCGAGAAATGGGTGGAGTCTTCCGACAGTCCTAAGTTGTTGATGAGATTCCGGCAGGGCATGATGGCAAGTCCTGAGTTGAGCAGCATCGAAGCCCAGAAGATGCTCTCGTAATACTCCTTCCCACTCTGGCAATGCTCCTGGCACATGGGAAGGAAGTCCTTGCGATAGCCACGCTGGCGAACCAACGACTGCAGGCGGCGCATCGCCTGTTTGTCGCGAAGGAAAGCATAGTCGCCCTCCCACTTGTCAACGACCCTTCGCCAGGATGCCCAGCCCCAGATGGCAAAGATGGAAGTGAAGAAATAACTGTCCTCGCAGTCTGCCGACACCTCGTCCTCATTGAAGCCAGCTATCATCGAGATGCGCTCGTCGTGCTCATAGCGGTCGAGCATCTCCTTGCAGAAGGGGAAGAACGACTGCGATGGCACATCGTCGTCCTCCAAGACGATGCACTTGTCCACGATGGAGAAAGCCCATTTCTGCGAGAGATATTCAGAGGGGTCGCACCCTTGGTTCTTCTCCTGGTAGGCACGATGCACCTCGCACTCCCAGTCGATGTTCTCGTCGCATACTATCTGACGGCAAGCCTCGATGCCCGGCAGGTCGCGCTCGCCACGCGGTCCGTCCTGGTAGAGGAACAACTTGGCGGGGCGAGCTTTCCTCACCTCGTCAAACACTTGTTGGAAATGGTCGGGTCTGTTGAAGAAGAGCATCAACACGGCAACATCTATCTTGGCAGGCTGTTTCATCTTGTCACACTTTGTATTTTTGGACAAAGATAATAAGAATATTTGGAAAGCGTGCAATAATCTAAATACTTTTGCTACCTTTGCACGCAAATAGCATGACTTTATGAAGAATATATTCAAGATTAAGAAGGAAGAGAGGGTGCCGAGCCTCGTGGCGTTGGCGGTTTTCATACTGCTCAACGGCCTGTTCTTCTACAAATACGGCAATCTCTTTCTCAGGGCGCACCACGTGAGTTTCTGGCAGCTCTTCGCCAAGACCTACCACGTGTCGGGCTTCGACGCATGGTCGTACATCTTCATGTCCAACGGCAAGCTCTATTTCGAGATACCGCGCCATCCGCTCTTCGCTGTCATCCTCAGCCCCTTCTACCTCATCAACAAGGAACTGATCACGCTGGGCGACACCAACTATGCCATGATTTTCATGGCGATCCTCCTGCTTGTCAGTGCCTACTACTCCTTCGTCTTCATCTACAGAGTGTTCAGACAGGTGATGGAGATGGAGCGAAAAGACAGTCTGCTGCTGTCGTCGATGCTCTACTCCTTCGGCATGGTGATGGTCTCCGTGTTAGTGCCCGACCACTTCTGCTGGTCGCTCTTCCTGCTCACCATGACGCTCTATCTGGCAGGCATGGCGATGAAGGAGAAGAGGAAATGGTCGCTCTGGCTTGTAGGCATCCTTAGTTTTCTGACGGGTGGCGTCACCCTCAGCAACATCGCCAAGACCTACCTCGCCGCATGGTTTGTGAACGGCAAGAAGGTGTTTGCCCCTAAGAGCATCGTGGCGATGGTTCTGCCCGCCGTCTTGCTCTGCGGCATCGCCTACTATATATATAAGGAGTATCGGGAACCGCAGTTTGCCGCCGACAAGCGCATCGAGGTGAAGACCCATGCCAAGGATTCCCTGCGACAGAAAAACGACTCCATCCACCATGCCTGGGTGATGGCGCATACTGGCAAGCCGATGAAAGAGGAGGGATTCTGGAAATGGACGGATATGTCAACCTCACGCAGTGACGCACTGAT
>CAVCDC010000063.1:0-15741 GCA_963600865.1 Firmicutes bacterium CAG:103 | reverse complement strand
AGAGCACGACCTTGCCAAGGTCGGGGTCGCGGGTTCGAGTCCCGTTTTCCGCTCTTTTTTTTCTTTTTTTTTCTCTGAAAAATACACATTATTTTATGAATTTATATTTAAGATATTTCGATAGCGAAGCTTTTGTGTCCTCTGTTGATGAAGCCATAGATTTTTTGAGAACAATTCCCGAGATAATGGTTGATGACGAACTTGTTGCCGATTTGAAAAGTTATGTGGCAAGTGATGTCTTTTATCCCAAGAGATATAAGGTTCGCCCCCGTGTGTATTTCATTATCATCAAGACAACAGCATCCTGCATGCAGGATTTCAAGGACAAAAAGGCTGTACGCCCTGTAGGACAGGCTGCTCCTGAGGGACAGGAGCGCACTCCGGTGAACAACTTAACTGCCGAAGTTCCTGGATGGTATGAGGCTTCTCTTGACTTCAAACGGGTAGTATTTATTCCCACAACAGGAAAGCACGAGTATCGTGATACCCATTTTGTTGCCAATCTAAAGGCCAACTCGCCACAGCATTGTTATGAGCGTCTGACGGAATATCTGCGTGAGCGTGTGGATGCCCGCAGTCAATTCCCATCCATCAAAGGAAAGAATTTCCACTATCGTTATTTGGGTATGTGGAAATAAACATAGATAAGGAGAGAACTGTATGAATAAGGTAATGTTGATAGGCAATGTCGGAAAGGATCCGGATGTGCGTTACTATGATGCCGACCAAGCGGTGGCTCAAGTGAGTTTGGCTACAACGGAGAAGGGGTATTTGCTTGCGAACGGTACGCAGGTGCCCGACCATACCGACTGGCATAATCTTGTGTTTTACCGCAGTTTGGCGAAGATTGTGGAAAAGTATGTTCACAAGGGAGACAAACTTTATGTAGAGGGTAAGATACGTTATCGCTACTATGACGACAAACAGGGTAAGCGTCGTTTTGTCACTGAGATTTATGTTGACAATATGGAGATGTTGACCCCTCGGCAGGCTACTGCCGGTGCCACATCTTCTGCCAACTCTCCGGTTGCTGGTCAGACGGATGCAAGTACTTCTTCTGCATCGCAGTCACAGGCTTCCTCTGATTCGGCGCAGAAACAAAATGACGAGTCGCTTCCTTTCTAAGGCAGGTGTCTTTTAATACCAAAAAATACTACATTGGATATATCAACCATAACAGAGGCCTTTGGTGACGTTAGCGTTCAAATGCCGTCGCAAGGCATTATCTTAGCTTGTATATTAGCACTTGTACTGATTTTTGTCTCAGCGTTTGCAAGTGGTTCGGAGATAGCATTCTTCAGTCTTTCTCCTTCGGATGTTTCTGAACTTGAGGAAGAGAAGAATGCCAGTGACACAAAGATAAAATTGTTGCGGGAAGACTCGGAGCGAACATTGGCTACCATCTTGATAACCAACAATTTCGTTAACGTCATGATCGTTATGCTCTTGAGCCGTGTCTTTGTTGATATCGTACATTTTGGTCCGAAGGCTCGTTGGTTGGAGTTTTTGACAACGACAGTTTTGCTGACATTCCTCCTGTTGCTTTTTGGAGAAATCATGCCCAAGGTTTACTGTAGGCAGCAGCCTCTGCGTTTCTGCCGTCGAGCAGTAGGCGGTATTCTTTTTGCCCGCAAGTTGTTCTGGCCAGTGGAAACGGTCTTGCTGAAAAGTCGTCTGTTGGCTGAAAAACTGGTCAAGAAGGAGAATCATGTGCTGAGTGTGGATGACCTGGAGCAGGCGTTGGAACTGACAGACAAGAATGATATCAAGAATGAGCAGAGCATGCTGAAGGGTATCATCCGTTTTGGTGACGAGACGGCAAAGGAGGTCATGACAAGCCGCCAGAACATTGTGGATCTTGACATACGGAGTAATTATGCCGATGTACTGAAGTGCATTGTAGATAATAATTATAGTCGTATACCTGTCTATCAGGATAGTACGGACAATATTCGTGGTATCCTTTACATCAAGGACTTACTTCCTCATTTGGGTAAGCCTATCAGTTTTCGTTGGCAGAGTTTGATACGTCCGCCATATTTTGTTCCAGAAACAAAGAAGATTGACGACTTGCTGCGCGAGTTTCAGGAAAACAAGGTGCATATAGCCATTGTCGTCGACGAGTTTGGTGGAACCAGTGGTATCGTGACTCTTGAAGATATCCTTGAAGAGATTGTCGGTGAGATCAACGACGAGTACGATGAGGAAGAGAAGTTTTATACCAAGCTCAACTATAATACCTTTGTTTTCGAGGGCAAGACATTGCTTACCGATTTCTGCAAGATACTGAATATTGATGACGAGGAGTTTTCGGAAGTAGAGGGGGATGCCGATACGCTCGCTGGTCTGCTTTTGGAGATAAAAGGTGACTTCCCCAGTATTCATGAGAAAATAGACTATAAGAACTACACATTTGAAATCATGCAGGTAGAGGAACGTCGTATCAGTAAGATTAAGGTTACTGTGCATCCTTTGCGTTAAGAGATTATTACCCCATTATGGCACTTGTCAATATACGTGAGGTCTATCCTGGTGTCCGCTTAGGTTTGTGGCAGATAGACGAGTCGGAAGAGGAATTCTATAGGTTGTTCCCGGAAATGGAGCAATACAGGAAATCTTTGTGTGAAAGATGCAAGAGTGAAGTGAGGAAAAAAGAGACTCTTGCCATCCGTGCTTTGTTGGCAACGATGGGGGTAAAAGGTGAACTTGGACATAACGAAGCGGGTAAACCGATGTTGAAAGGTTATCACGTAAGTGTATCACATACACAGGGGTATGCTGCATTGATACTCTCTCGCCGACATGAGGTGGCTGTAGATATCGAATATATGAGTGACAGGGTAAACAGGATAGCAGACAAATTCTTGCGTCCTGACGAACCAGCAGCAGACACTCTTTCACGCTTGGTACATTGGTGTTGTAAGGAAACGCTCTACAAACTTTTTTCAAAAGAAAACCTGCAGTATCGTGAGATGCGCGTCAAGCATTTGGACATAAATGCCGACTGGTTTTGTGAGGTAGAGAATCTGCGCTCTTTGCAGACAGTCAATGTGGATTTTGAATTGACCACCGATTTTGTACTTACCTATACCTTGTTACCGTGAGGTTTTCTCGTACATAAAAAAGCGAGGCATCGGCAAATCACTTAGCCGATGCCCCTTCTGATTTTTTGAAATTCTCTAATTTGTGTCTGATAGATAACGTGTGTTTCTTATAATATCTCTTTTACTTATTTCTTTATCTGAAAAGTGGTTATCTGTGGCCGAAAGAACCACCACCGCCACGGTTTCCACCGCCGAAGCTGCCTCCACCGCGGTTACCGAAGGAACCACCTCCTACATTTGCTCCACCACGGTTTCCGAATGAACCACTTCCTACATTTGCTCCACCACGGTTTCCGAATGAACCACTTCCTACACTTGCTCCGCCACGGTTTCCGAATGAGCCGCTTCCTATACTTGCTCCTCCACGGTTACCGAATGAACCGCTTCCTACACTTGAACCTCCACGATTACCGAATGAACTATTGTTTCTTGTACCATTCCCAAAAGAAGGGGTAGAGTGGGTGTTTCCTGGGTTGGTGTTGCGGTTGTTACCGAAGTTTCCACCATTATTGTTGCGTGACATGTTGCCAAAAGACTGGTTGGAACCAGATCCCTGCCTGTTGAAGCGGTCGCGTGTCACAGTAGTGCGCGTGCTGCTTTGACGAGACATGTTGCCAAAAGACTGTCCTCTTCCGAAGTCGCCTCTGTTGAATCCGTCTCTCATGCCAAATCTTCTTCCGCCATCGCGAGGACCACCAAAGTCACGTCCGTGATACCAACTTCTGCCACCATTCATGTGCCAGCTGTGTCCACCTCTATATACAGTATAGAAAGTAGGGCATCCGAAGAAGAAATAGTCACGGCGTGGGTAGCGTGCGTAGATGCCGAAGTGCCAATATCCTCCATCCCAGTATAATGGACGGTAGAAATAGCTCGCATTGACGTATGTGCGATACTGCCAATCCAAAAGGATGTAGCTCAAGTCGAGGTTGCGCTGTCTCCAGTATGTGCCATAGAGGTCGTCATATGTGTCTATGCCCATCAGGTAGTCGAGGTTTACTTCGTATGCTGCTTCGTACTGCTCGTTGGTGAGGTTCAGTTCGTATGCCATCTTGTCGGTCAGGAAGAGAGCCTGCTGGCGAGCCTGTTCGTAGCTCATGGCAGAAGTGGTGGTGACTGTCATTGTGAGCAGTGCTACCATAGCTATTATAAACTTCTTCATAGTTGTATCGTTTTTATAAGTTGTTGATTCGTTTGTTTACGATGCAAAGGTAAAGCAAATAGGGGGGCATAAGAAAGGATTTTCCCTAATACGATAGAGGAAAATCCCTAAACCCCTATTTTTATGATGTTTTTTGTCTGGCTTTTTGGCAATGCAGTAAGTTTTTGTTAATTTTGCATCCGATTTTATATGAATACCCCGAAGAATTAGAGAGTAATGGGGGATTTTCAGATGATGATATAAAAAGTTCTTACACAATAGGAATACACATTATTATATATATGAGGAAAGCAAGACTACGAACATTCGTCATTGCGCAACTACTTCCTGTCGCCATGATGGCACAGTATGCATGGCAGGAGAATGATACTACCGTACCGCAGGATTTGGGCAAGGACATTGAGTATAAGGCGGAGGTGCAGACTTCTGTCTCTCACGGCAAGACACCGCTTTGGCTTAATGCCAACAAGTATGGACTGTCTTCGCTTTCGTCATTTAACGGCTATGTACGCGGAAGTTTGATTCGTCCTCTTTCTGCAGACTCCGCCCGTCGGTGGGGTGTAGGGTATGGCGTAGACATGGCGGTGCCCCTTCACTATACAAGTCATTTCGTACTGCAGCAGGCTTTCGTGGAGGCTCGTTGGTTGCATGGTGTGTTGTCGGTAGGAGCAAAGGAATACCCCATGGAACTGAAAAACCAGACACTCAGCAGTGGAAGTCAGACACTTGGTATCAATGCGCGTCCTGTCCCTCAGGTTCGTTTGGCGTTGCCTGAATACTGGACTATCCCTATCTTGGGGCGTTGGTTTCAGTTTAAGGGACATGTTGCTTTTGGCGTGATGACCGATGGCCGTTGGCAGGAAGACTTCACGCAGCGTCGCAGCAAGTATGTCGTGCATACGCTTTATCATAGCAAGGCAGGTTATTTGCGCATAGGCAACAAGGATCGCTTCTTCCCGTTGAGTGTAGAGATTGGTCTTGAGATGGCGGCAGAGTTTGGCGGTCGTGCTTATCGTTGTAATGAAAACGGCGAGATGGTTCGTTTGTCTACAGGCACTGGCTTGAAGGATTATTTCCACGCTTTCATCCCCAGTGGCAGCGATGTGACGGATGGAGAGTATGCCAATGTGGAAGGCAATCATTTAGGTAGTTGGCTGTTGCGTGTCAACTATGATGCGGATACGTGGCGATTGGGTGTCTATGCCGATCACTTCTTCGAGGACCACAGTCAGATGTTTTTTGTCGATTATGATGGTTACGGAGAGGGCGAAGAATGGATGAAGCGCAAGAAGAACAGATATTACCGATATAAGTTGAAGGATATCATGCTTGGTGCAGAAGTAAACATCAAGTATGGCACATGGTTGCGCAACGTGGTCTTCGAATATCTCTATACCAAATATCAGAGTGGCCCCTACAATCATGACCACACCATGAACATTCCCGACCATTTGGCTGGAACAGATGACTATTACAACCATGGCATCTATGCCGGCTGGCAACATTGGGGACAGGTGATGGGCAACCCTCTGTACCGTTCACCTCAGTATAACGACAATGGCGTGCTTTATATCTATAATAACAGGTTTATAGCGTTCCATCTTGGCTTTGACGGTCGTCCTACAGAACGGCTTGGATATCGTGTGCTCGCCACCTATCAAAAGGGGTGGGGAACCTATAGCGGACCGTTCTCCAAACCCCACCATAATGTGAGCTTCCTTCTTGAGAGCGACTATACTTTCCGCAAGGGATGGTTTGTCAAGGGAGGCTATGCCATGGACTTCGGCAGTGAGAAGATGTTGGGGCACAATGCTGGTTTTCAACTTACTGTAGGCAAGAGTGGTGTCCTGAATATTGGTAAGCGCCGTCGTTAAGAAAACTAATGCGATGGAGTAGATGTCGCAAAAAAAGAAAAAGACAACAATGAAAAAACATATAGGAAAGATTTTTGCCCAAGGCAAGTTGATGGTTGCAGTACTCTTTGTGGGGACTTGTTTGGCGCTTGTTCAGAGTAGTTGCACACTTGAGTCGAGTGACAACGGCGATCTTGATGGCTTTTGGCATCTTGAAAGTGTTGATACGCTTTCGACAGGTCATACATACGACTGTTCCAACCGCTATATTTTCTGGGGCATAGAGTATAAACTCATCAATGTCTCAGACAAAGAAATTGATGGCTCTGGCTATTATTTGCGTTTCCAGCAAACTGGCGACAGCTTGCTTTTGGGGACTGCATACAAGAACAACGGACATCAGGACAACGGTGAGAACGGTGGTGACATACCTATTGACATCGTAGAGCCATTGCGCCCTTATGGCATAAACCAGTTGGATGAACATTTTGCCAAAGAAGCCCTCTCTGGCAGTAAGATGATACTCCGCTCCAAGACATTACGCCTTCATTTCAAGCGTTTTTGAGATAAGAGAACTTGGAAATTCTTAGGAATGAAGGTGGATGGAGGGGTAGGGGAAAGTTGAAAAATAATACCATGACAGTAGGCTAACAATACCTACAGAAAACGTTTTCGCTCCTTTTTTGTGAAAATATTCTTGATTTGTTTGTTGTTTACCAAATAAATATTACCTTTGCAAGGAAAACCAAAATTGTAAACTCTACTTGGCAAATCAACATCTGTGGACTAAGGAAATCTCTCCATAGAACCAGTTTTAGACTATACAGAAAAGACAAACCTTACATGAGCGACAAGATAAGACATTCGGGCATAGTGAACGGCATAGAAGAGGGATGCGTAAAGGTACGCATTCTTCAGCATTCTGCTTGCAGTGCGTGTAAGGTGTCGGCCCATTGCCATGCCTCAGAAACGGCAGAGAAAATAGTGGAAGTAGCTGCCGATGATGCAACCGACTATAAGGTGGGTGACCATGTGACCGTGGTGGCAGACAGTGCTACTGGATTTAGGGCAAGTCTATATGCCTATCTGTTGCCCTTGCTGCTGATGGTGGTGACGTTGGTAATCGTCCTGTCCGTCGTACAGGTGGAGTGGGTGGCGGCACTCTCTTCCTTAGGAGTGCTTGTTCCATATTACTTGCTGCTCTACTTGCTGCGTGACAAGATGAAGAGTAGGTTGACCTTCATGTTGGAGAGGTGAGATGTGGATGCTGTCGGATGGATGCTAAAAATGTTATAAGACGTTGTCAATCTGAAAAATAGAACTACTGAATCAAGAAAATATTTAAACTAAAACAAATACAAAAATTATGAATTTCATTTTGATTGCAGTCTTGGTGCTCGGAGCCATAGCGCTGGTGTCAGCGTTGGTGCTCTTCGTCGTATCCAAGAAGTTTGCCGTCGAAGAGGACCCTCGACTGGGACAGGTAGCAGAACTGCTTCCTGGCGCCAATTGTGGAGGTTGCGGTTTTGCCGGATGTTCCGGTATGGCTGGAGCCTTGGTCAAGGGTGCCGATGCCGGCAACATCGAAGGACTGATGTGTCCTGTAGGTGGTGCCGACGTGATGGGCAAGGTGGCTGATCTCCTTGGAATCGCTGTAGCCAATACAGAGGCCAAGGTGGCAGTGGTACGTTGTAACGGTACTTGCGAGAATCGCCCTCGCATCGCCCAGTATGACGGTTTGCGCACTTGTGCAGCTGTCAACTCTTGTGGAGCAGGTGAGACCGGTTGTGGTTTCGGTTGCTTGGGTTGTGGCGATTGTGTGGCTGCTTGCCAGTTTGGTGCCATCGCCATCAATGAGGAGACGGGTCTTCCTGAGGTAGACGAAGAGAAGTGTACTGGTTGTGGTGCCTGCTCCAAGGCTTGCCCCCGCCATATCATCGAACTTCGCAAGAAGGGTCCTAAGGGACGCCGTGTCTATGTACAGTGTGTCAACAAGGACAAGGGAGCCGTTGCCAAGAAGGCTTGCAGCGCAGCTTGTATCGGATGTGGTAAGTGCCAGAAAGTATGTAAGTTTGAGGCTATCACAGTCGAGAATAATGTGGCCTATGTTGACTTCAACAAGTGCCGCATGTGTACCAAGTGTGTTGATGAGTGTCCTACGGGAGCACTTGTCAAGGTAAATTTCCCCGTTAAGAAAGCAAAGCCGGCAGAAGAGACAGCTTCAGCTACTCTTCAGAAGCCCGCAGACAAACCCGTCGAGGCACCCAAGGCTGCTGAAGCACCAGCCGAGGCACCCAAGACAGCAGACAATTTAACACAGAAGGAGGAGCAAGCATGAATTTGAGAACTTTTAGAATCGGTGGAGTACACCCCGAAGAGAACAAGATTACTGCTGAGATGGCCACTCAGGTGGCTGCTCTTCCCAAGCAAGCAATATTCCCGTTGGGTCAGCACATTGGTGCTCCTGCCAAACCCGTTGTGGCAAAAGGCGACAAGGTGAAGGTAGGAACGTTGATTGCTGAGGCAGGCGGTTTTGTAAGTGCACCTGTTTACAGTTCTGTCTCTGGAACTGTCTTCAAGATTGACGCTTCCGTTGATGCTTCTGGTTATCGTAAGCCATGTATTATCATCAATGTGGAAGGTGATGAATGGGAAGAGAGCATCGACCGTTCCGACACGTTGGAAACTGTGGAGAAACATCCAGAGCTGACACCCGAGGAAATCGTCAACCGCATCAAGGTGGCAGGTGTGACTGGTATGGGTGGTGCAGGCTTCCCTACATTCATCAAACTCTGTCCTCCTCCAGGAGCCAAGGCAGAGTGTGTTATCATCAATGGCGTGGAGTGTGAACCTTATATCACAGCTGACTACCGCTTGATGATGGAGCATGCTGACGAGATTCTTGTTGGTCTGGAACTCTTGATGAAGGCTGCCAAGGTAGAGAAAGGTTACATCGGTATTGAGGACAACAAGCCTGCAGCCATCAAACTCTTTGAAGAGAAGACGGCAGGTAACTCCCGCATAGAGATCGTACCTTTGGCAAAGAAGTATCCGCAGGGCGGTGAGAAACAGTTGGTTGATGCAGTGATACGCCGTCAGGTGCCTGCTCCTCCTGCCATCCCTGTCAACGTGGGTGCCATTGTACAGAACGTAGGTACCGCCTTTGCCGTATACCAGGCTGTCATGAAGCACAAACCTCTCTTCGAGCGCTATACCACCGTTACAGGAAAGCAGGTGAAGAACCCTGGCAACTTCCTCGTCCGTATGGGTACGCCGTTCTCACAGCTTATCGATGTATGCGGCGGTCTGCCCGAGGGTGACAACAAGGTGCTGTCTGGTGGTCCCATGATGGGTAAGGCTGTCGTCAGCCTTGACGTACCGGTAGTTAAGGGAACCAACTCCATTACTATCCTCACCGATGCAGAGGCTCATCGCAAGAAAGTGGCTCCCTGTATCCGTTGCGCCAAGTGTGTGGAGGCTTGTCCTATGGGTCTTGAGCCTTACCTGCTCGCTACGCTGAGCGTGATGAAGGATTACGAACGTTTGGAGGCAGAGGACATCACCTCTTGCATCTCTTGCGGTTCGTGCCAGTTTACGTGTCCTTCCCATCGTCCTATCCTGGACAACATCCTTGCCGGCAAGGGCGCTGTGATGGGCATCATCAAGGCTCGCAATGCCAAGAAGTAATTCGTTTACTAAATATTTTTCAAAAAAGAAAATGGGAAAATTAATCGTTTCTTTATCGCCACATGCTCATGGAAATGAGTCCGTGGAGAAGAACATGTACGGTGTGGTTATCGCCCTCGTGCCTGCTATCCTCGCCTCGCTCTATTTCTTCGGCTTGGGTTCTGCGGTTGTACTGCTTACCTCTGTGGCTGCCTGCGTATTCTTCGAGTGGGCTATAACAAAATATCTTTTGAAGACAGAGACCTCGCTCACCGATGGCTCTGCCATCATCACTGGTCTCCTGCTTGGCATGAACCTGCCCAGCAACCTTCCGCTTTGGATTATCATCATCGGTGCCTTGTTTGCCATCGGTGTAGGCAAGATGACTTTCGGCGGTTTGGGTAACAACCCGTTCAACCCTGCGTTGGTGGGCCGTTGCTTCCTGCTCGTCAGTTTTCCGGCACAGATGACTTCCTGGCCTGTCGCTGGTCAGATGCTCAATTATACCGATGCTACTACAGCTGCTACTCCTTTGGCTATCATGAAGACTGCCATCAAGAGCGGTGACAGTTCGGTGCTGAATCAGTTGCCCGACTCCCTGAGTCTTCTCTTTGGAGCTACAGGCGATGGATTCGGTGCTGGTACCACGGGCGAGGTATGTGCCATTGCCCTCATCCTTGGCTTGATTTACATGCTCTGGAAGAAGGTCATCACTTGGCATATCCCTGTAAGTATCATTGCTACCGTGTTTGTATTCAGCGGTTTGATGCACTTGGCTAATCCTGTTTACGCCAATCCTTTTGCTGTCATCCTGAGCGGTGGTCTGATGCTCGGTGCCATCTTTATGGCGACAGACTATGTCACATCACCTATGACACACAAGGGACAGCTCATCTACGGTGTTTGCATCGGTCTTCTCACCATCATCATCCGCAACTGGGGTAGCTATCCTGAGGGCATGTCGTTCGCCATTCTCATCATGAATGCGTTCACACCACTTATCAACACATACGTCAAACCTAAGCGCTTCGGTGAGAAGCCTGCAAAGAAATAAGGAGGAACGAGACATGCAGAAATTAGAATCATCATTGAAGAACATGGTTATCGTACTTGTGGGTGTCGCACTCGTTGTGGGCGCTGTGCTTGCTTACGTCAATCATATCACCTCTGGTCCTAAGGCAGAGAAGGCTGCTCAGTCTTTGGCAGCTGGTATCAAGAGTGTGATGGGAACTGACGACTTGCAGGTGGCAGACCCTGAAGAGGTCAGCCAGACCATCGACGGCAAGCAGGTAAGTTTCACCATTCACAAGTGTTCCGACAAGAGCGGCAAGGAGTTGGGTGCTGCTGTAGAGAGTACTACAGGCGGTTTCGGTGGCGACTTGCAGGTGCTTGTTGGCTTTGATACTGAAGGCAAGATTTTGGGCTACACCATCCTTCAGGCTTCCGAGACCCCGGGTCTTGGCGCCAAGGCAACTACTTGGTTCCAGAAAGACGGTAAGGGTAGTGTGATAGGGAAGAGTCCCAAGGACGGCGACCTTCATGTAAGCAAAGACGACAAGAGCGGTAACGCCGTAGATGCCATCACGGCGTCTACCATTACCAGCCGTGCATTCCTCAAGGCTATTAACCAGGCATACGCTGCATACACCTCCAAGGGAGCTGATGCGCAGAGCGGTGCTACTAAAGTAAAGAAAGGATAAGCCAGTATGAGCAATATAAAAATTTTGATGAACGGACTCATCAAGGAGAATCCAACATTCGTGTTGCTTCTCGGTATGTGTCCTACCTTGGCTACTACGACCAGTGCCATCAACGGCCTCTCCATGGGTTTGGCAACAATGGCTGTGTTGATATGTACCAACTTTGTGATTTCCTGCATTAAGAGGATCACACCCGACATGGTTCGCATCCCTGTGTTTATCGTTGTGATAGCAGCTTTCGTTACCATCCTTCAGATGCTCATGGACGCTTATGCGCCCGACAGCATCAACAAGGCTTTGGGTATCTATATCCCACTGATTGTCGTAAACTGTATCATCTTGGGACGTGCAGAGAGTTTTGCCGCCAAGAACTCACCTGTGGCAAGCCTTTTCGATGGCATCGGCTGTGGCTTGGGCTTTACCTTGGCTCTGACATTGCTCGGTTGTGCTCGTGAGATTCTTGGTGCCGGAAGTCTTTTCGGTGTGTCCATCTTGCCGGAGACAGCCAATATCTTGGTGTTCATCCTGCCACCGGGAGCATTCCTCACACTGGGATACATGATCGCTATATTTAATAAGGTTAAGAAATAAGGAGCAAGAATATGGAATATTTATTGATATTTATCTCTGCGATATTCGTCAACAATATCGTCTTGTCGCAGTTCCTCGGTATCTGTCCTTTCCTTGGAGTATCGAAGAAGGTTGACACTGCTGTCGGTATGGGCGGAGCGTTAGCTTTTGTGCTTACTCTTGCCACGCTTATCACATGGCTGGTACAGAAGTTTGTACTCGATCCCTTCGGACTGCAGTATCTCCAGACGCTGTCGTTTATTTTGGTCATCGCTGCCTTGGTTCAGATGGTAGAGATTATCTTGAAGAAGGTTTCGCCAGCTCTCTATCAGGCTCTTGGTATCTTCCTCCCGCTGATTACTACCAACTGTGCTGTGCTTGGTGTTGCCATCTTGGTGATCCAGAAGGACTTCAACCTCCTTCATAGTGTGGTCTATGCATTCTCTACTGCCCTCGGATTCGCCTTGGCTCTCATCGTCTTTGCTGGTATCCGCGAACAGCAGGCTCTGGTCAAGATTCCTAAGGGTATGCAGGGCATGGCAATCGTTCTTGTCACTGCCTCTCTCCTCAGCCTTGCCTTCATGGGCTTCTCTGGAGTGGACAATGGCTTGAAGGCTTTGTTCGGCATAGAATAGTCTTAGAGCAAGTTACCGAAACATAAGAAAGTTTCGGAAGTTGAATAAATAAAAGTCGCCCTGTCAAGGCAAAGCGTTGAATGTATCACGCAAAACCTTTGACAGGGCGATTTTTTTTGTTTTTCTTTATTTCTATATGATAACTTTTTTGTTTCTCGTTATTTTTTCATAAAGCTGGGAATTGCATCTGCATTGTGATTATGCTGCAGACAACAGAACTATATACCGGATAGGTTGCAACTTCTCATCGAAGACTGGAACGATAGATGGAAGTGGAATAACGAATTTGTATATCTCATAGATAAAGGTACAAGGAAAGTATGGATGAAGGGGGGTAAGGAAGCAGATGATGAAGGAGTAAAGATGCTAATGATGAAGGGGTGAGGAAGCAGATGATGAAGGGGTAAGGAAGCTATTAAAGAAGGGAGTCCCACGATAGTCAGCCGATCGTCCCACTACCGTCAGCCGACTTGCCCACTACCGTCAGCCGGTCGGCTGACGGCAGTCAAATAACCGAGGTAACTATGCTCTGACCCCAACAAGCCTATGCTTCTTGCCCGATGAACTTACCTTCACGTTTTATACTTGAAGGACATCTTTCACGGAGTATATTTTGCTGAGTGCTTCGAAAGAGAAGTATTGGTCATCCATAATCATATAGTCCTCGCGTTGCGACTTGTTAAGTCGCTTTATGTCGGGAAACATAGATATGGGAACAATGACTTCACGACCGTCTGTTAAGAAAACAGCCATAGCTCCACGCTTGACATTGAAGTCGAGCTTCTTGATTCCTAAATTAGTATCTTTATATTTACACATAACTTATACATTTAAAATTTTAGTATTCTGATTTTCTTACCAGCAAAGACTGCATCTATATGCTCATTAAGTTTGTCCCAATGCTTGTCAATGGTTTTCAAAATGATTTCTTCTTCTGCTGTGGATAATTCTGACCAAGCAATCTCGATGCATTTCTCGCCATCTTTTTCAATCCAAATCTTAGCGACGGTATGTCCACGATGTGAATTCTTATGACCACGCTTGACGATATGGATGTGGCGCCTATTCTCGTTGGCATCGGCAGGAAATACAGACAAAATGAAACTTAAAAGAAGTGCAAGTTTACCCATATTTAATCAGATGCAAACTTTTACTCTTTCAAGGAATGCGGCGCATCCCTCTTCTACTTTTTTCCTGTTAGCCATTCTCTCCTCCTTGCTCATGTTCTCCACACGCTTCATTTCTTCCTCAAATCTGCGTGCCGCTTCACCATAAAGAATAGGCGTTTCTTTGATAGGTCTTGCCATATATAATCCTCCAATTATTGATTAATACTAACCTTTTTTTATAGGTTGTGTTCCAAAGAATCCTTGGATTTTCGGAATCATATCTTGTACATTCTTGCTTATCATATTCTCACATTTATAATCTCAGTTGCAAAGATATGCTTTTTCAATGGAACAACCAAACTATATCTATGCTTTTTGTCATTTCACCAATTTCAGTTAAAGACAGAATGTAAGCTAAAATAGTTCGCTCACTATGCTCAGCAGAGTTGCTGACTATAGTCGACAGACCTGCTGACCCGGCTTGGCAGAGCTGCTGAGCGTAGTCAACACACCGAAGGATATATGCTCTTGCACTCGAAGATATATTTACCTTGACCCACAAATATACTCTACAGAACTTGACTTATGGCTCAACCAATACACCTTTTTTCTATGTTTTCACTGAAAAGCAAAGAAAAAGCACCTATTTATAATTTCCTCCCATTTTTTTCTATTTGGTGAAAAATGTGGAGAATTTGATCTTAAAAGTCCATAACGCTTGTACCATCTTTTCCCTTATAGATAACTTGGAGGTACAAATCATGATTGGCTTCAAACAATTTTGCATCAAAATTGTAGGTAATATCTTTGTCTTTGATATTATTGATGATGTTGGGGTCAATATTTTTATGTTGAACATCAACAGAACCATATGGTGTATAGACCTGTGTGTTGTTCTCTGGGATGACAACTTTTGCACCTTTTATCTTGATAGCTATAGTCTTTCCACGTAGTGACTTGAGGCTATTCTTGTCGAAATATGCGATTTCTTTTGCTTCATTTGCTGCAATGTATGAAGAAGAAGCGATAGGTGTGAAGCCTTCTGCATTGTTTGGCAATGCCACCATAATTTGCATAATCAAGTAAGGTGACTTGTTCTGTACTATAATTTTGTCCTTGATGTTGAGTTTCTTTTCTACCATCTTATACATCACATGAGCATTTTGGACAGTAGTACTGTCTTTTGCTGTTTGTGCAAATGCAATACTTGTACATGACAAGAATAGCAATGTTATAAAAAACTTCTTAATCATAGCCTATAAAATTATGTTTGTTAGTTGTGTTGTCTATAATTTACATTTCTGGGGCAAATATAAGAAAAAGATTCGAACTTTGCAAGTTAAAAGTTGTATTTTTTTTATGTTTCCCGTAAGAATTCGGACTCATATATCTTCGCCTCCTTTTCGTACAAGTTGTTAACGGCTTTCTTTGTAGTTTCAGGATAATGCACTACCTTTGCTTTTATGTAAATGAAACGAAGATGATGGAGAAAGGTCTGAAGTATAGGATGATTTCAAAGCTATGAAAAAATGGTATAAACACCCTGTAAAAGATATTTATACCATTTTGCTTTGGTGGTTGTTTTACCAACAACCTTTCGGTTTGTTTGTACACCCTTAGGGATTCGAACCCTAGACCCACTGATTAAGAGTCAGTTGCTCTACCAACTGAGCTAAGGGTGCAACTCAATATCTTTTTAAGTAGTGATTCCGCAAGGATTCAAACCTTGAACCTCTTGATCCGTAGTCAAGTGCTCTATTCAGTTGAGCTACGGAACCAATTCTTGCTTCTTTGTACACCCTTAGGGATTCGAACCCTAGACCCACTGATTAAGAGTCAGTTGCTCTACCAACTGAGCTAAGGGTGCAACTCAATATCTTTTTAAGTAGTGATTCCGCAAGGATTCAAACCTTGAACCTCTTGATCCGTAGTCAAGTGCTCT